>DAHVXO010000132.1 GCA_027356675.1 Symbiobacteriaceae bacterium
AGGTGATCCTGGGTCAGGTTCGTGAAGACACCCACGTCGAACTCCACATGGTCCACCCGGTGCATATCAAGCCCTTCAGAGGAGACCTCCATGACGACGTATTGGCACCCGGCCTCCACCATCCGATGAATCAGGTCCTGAACATCGGAAGCCTGCGGCGTCGTAAGGTCGGAAGGTAGTTCTTCATCGCCGACATAATTGTGTACGGTGCCGATCAGGCCCACTTTGTAACCCTGTTCCATGAGGATGGCCCGGATTAGGTGGGTGGTTGTGGTCTTGCCGTTGGTACCGGTGACCCCGATGGTCCGGAGGCGACGGGATGGCCAGCCCCGCAGGGTCGATGCGAAAGCGCCCAATGCCTTACGGCTGGACGGGACTTGCATCACGGCCACCTCCGGGGGCACCGTGACCGGCCGCTCGATAACGACGGCCTGTGCGCCCCTGGCGACGGCGTCGGCCACGTAGGCGTGGCCGTCGGTCCTGAAGCCCGGTACCGCCACGAAGAGGGCACCCGGTCCCGATTGCCGGGAGTCGTAGACGACCCGGTCGATCCTGGTCTCGGGATCACCCTGCAGGAGGCTGCCGAGCCCCAAGCACTCTCGCAGTAACATCGGATTACCCCCAGGGCAATGCTTACCTTACCAACCCGTGCAGCCCATGTTCCCATTGTTTCCACATCTTAGCCACACAATACCTGCTGCGAAGCCATCTAATTCCATAACGTGCGGCAGGCCAAGAAAGTTGCGGTGGGGTTGCGATTTACTGCGACGGATGTGCCAGGCCCACCCGGACAGGCGTGCCGACGCGGGCCATGCTTCCGGCCGACGGGTCCTGGCTTGTTACGATCCCGGCACCGGCGGTCTCCATCAGCAAACCACGCTGCCCCAACGCCTCGGCCGCCTGTCGCAACGAGAGGCCGGCCAGATTCGGCACCCGGACCTGCTCCCGCCCTGGTTTGGGCGGATCGGTCTGGACAATCAGGTGCCCGCCCTTGTAGGCCGAAGCACCGGGCAAGGGGAACTGAGCGGTCACGTTCGCCCCGACGCCTTGGACGACCAGTTCGAACCCTGCTTCCATGGCCACCAGGCGGGCCTCTTCCAGTGGAAGGTTCACCACCGAGGGTACGAATGCCTGCACCCGCGGGCGGGGCGGCGGTGGAACCCCCGGGTCGGAAGGGGGTGGGGGTTCCTGGCTGGGCGGGGCGTTCAGGTAGACCAGTACGCTCTTCATCACCTCGCCGAAGATCGGCGCGGCGATCTGGCCGCCGTAGTAAACCCCTTCCGGTTCATCCACCGAGATCAGCACCACCACTTGCGGATCCGGGTAGGGTGCGAAGCCGACAAACGAGGCAATGTATTTGCCCTGAGCCACCACGCCGTCGATGACCTTGGTGGCTGTGCCTGTCTTGCCGCCCACCTTGTACCCGGCCACCCGGGCATTCTTGCCGGTGCCAGTGTCGACCACGCCGACCATGAGTCGCTGCACGAGGCGGGCATTGGCCGGCGAGATCACCTGCCGGACCACCCGGGGCTCAATCCGTTTGACCACGTGCCCGTTCCGGTCGATCAGCGCCGTGCCCAGATGGGGCCACATGAGCTTTCCGTCGTTGGCGATGGCGCCGATGGCGGTCAGCATCTGGATCGGGGTGACCGTCAGGGTCTGGCCGAAGGCCTGAATCGCCAGATCCAGTTCAGTGGCCTTGGCTTTCGGGATCCACTGGCCCACTGCCTCACCAGGCAGGTCCACGCCGGTGGGTCGGGTGAAGCCGAAGGCGTCCAGGTACTGGTAGAAGCGGTTCGACCCCAACCAGGTTCCGAGCGTGGCGAACCCCACGTTGGAGGAAGCGGCCATCACCTTGTCGATGCGGACCTCGCCCAGCGCCCGGTGGTCCCAATTGCAGATCTTCCAACCCAGCAGATCCATGCAGCCCGTATCGTTGATGACGGTCTCTTCGTTGATCACGCCGGTCTGCAGGGCGGCGGAGGCCGTCACCGGCTTGAAGATGGAGCCGGGGTTGAGGGCGTCGGCCACGGTGTAGATGCGCCTGGCCTTGGGGTCAGAGTTGCCGCCCTGGGCGGGGTCATAGCGGGGCCACTGGGAGAGGCCAAGGAGCTCGCCGGTCTTCACATCCATCACCATGATGCTCGCCCGCTTGGCGTGTGTCTCCAGCACCGCCCGCTCAACGTCCCGCTCAATCAGGTGTTGGAGCCCGATGTCCAGGGAGGTCTGCAGGGTCAGACCAGGCTCCCCCTCCATCACCCGGCACTCCCCACCCTCCATGGGCTGGCCGCGGGCCGTGTACTCGCACTGGATGGCCCCGTTCTTGCCCCGGAGGTATTGATTGTAGGTGAGCTCTAGCCCCTCTATGCCTTGGTGGTCAAGGTTTGCGATGCCCAGCGCATGGACCGCCACCTCGCCCTCGGGGTAGTAGCGGCACTTCTCGGGCGCAAAGCCAATGCCCTGGAGGTGTAATGCCTTGACCCGCTGGGCAAGCTCCGGCTTTACCTTCCGCTGCAGCCATTCGAAAAAGCTTGCCCGGCTCAAGCGGGTCTGCACTTCTGCCGCCGCCATGCCCAGCACCGGGGCCAGCACCCGAGCCGCCCCAGCCTTGTCCCCGATCAACTGCGGCTGGGCAAAGATCGATTCGCAGACCACGTTGGTCAGCAAAAGGTGCCCGTTCCGGTCGAGGATCTCACCGCGGTTGAACTGAATCGGTGTCGGCCGCATCCGGTAGCGAAAGGCCTTGTCGGCCAGCCAGTCGCCCCGTCCGACCTGCAGGAACGCCATGCGCCCCATCAGGGCCATGAAGACCACTGCAAAGATGCCCAGCAGTGCAACGGTCCGCCTGCGGCTATGAATACTGGTCGTCATGGCGCGCACCTCCTGCCGGTCCGGACGGGCCGCGGCGCGGCCCACCGTGTCCAGTCTATTCGGCAGGGGGCAGAGACAGAAGAGGGCACCCCGAGCGGGGCGCCCTGCCGGTCGCAGCGGTGATACGGCTTAGCGTGAGCTGGCGGTCAGGCCGACCACGCTGCTCACCCGAGCCATGAGCCCCTTCACGACTTGCCAGACGCCCGACGCAGACCCGCCAACGGTACTCTCCACGGTAGCGTCCAGGGGAGCGGGCCGATTGGCGAGAGCGCTGGGATCGCCGTCCAGCGTCTTGATGGTCGCCGGACGGCGCATGCCATGGCTGACCGCCCACCTCTCAACCTCACTGACGGAGGTCGCCTTGACGAGCGATGCCTCCAGTTGCTGATTGGTCTCCTCCAGGAGGATCAGTTGCTCACGGGTCTCTGTGATCGACTTGGCTGCGCCCAGCACCAGGCTGTTGCGATAGACCAGCAACATGAAGCACGCCATGACCAGCACCCAGCCCATGCTGCCGATGACCCAGAGGCGCCAGGCCTTCGTCCCCTTCGCGACCTTCCGCCCCGGGCGCGGGGCGCGCACAGGTGTGGGCAGCGGCAACGCCACATTGCCCTCCACGGAATGGTTCAAGAGCGACAGGTCTTGCGCCAGGGACATCGGAATCGCCTCCGTATTCAAGTGTGGTCAGGTAGGGGTATCGATCAGATTCGCTTGATCGCCCGCAGCTTGGCGCTGCGTGAGCGAGGGTTCTGCGCCATTTCCGCCTCCGTCGCCGTGACAGGCTTGCGGTAGATGTGCTCCGCCTGCGGTTTGTTGCCGCACACACAGACCGGGAATCCGGGCGGACAGGTGCAAGGGTTGACCCAGCGGGCGAAGGTCTGCTTGGCGATCCGGTCCTCCAGTGAGTGGAAGGTGATCACCGCCAGCCGTCCTTGCGGATTCAGGACGCTCAGGGCGCCATCTAGCCCCCGCTCCAGGACCCCGAGTTCATCGTTGACGGCGATGCGGATGGCCTGGAAGGTGCGTCGGGCAGGGTGTCCGCCCTCCCGCCGGGCTGCGGCGGGAATCGCTGCCTTGATCACGGTGACGAGGTCCTCGGTGGTTCGCAGCGCTGCCTCAGCCCGTGCACCGGCGATAAACTGGGCAATCCGCTTCGACCAGCGCTCCTCACCATACTCCCAGAGGATGCGGGCGAGTTCGGCCTCGGGCCACTCATTGATCACAGTGGTGGCGGAAACCGGGTTATCCCGGTCCATCCGCATGTCCAGGGGGGCGTCCTGGTGGAAGCTAAAGCCCCGATCAGCTTCATCAAGTTGGTGGGAGGAGACCCCGATATCCATCAAGATCCCGTCGACCGGACCCACGCCCAGACGGCCGAGCACCGGGGCAATCTCAGCAAAGTTGGTCTTGACCAGCCGCACTCGGGAACCGTAGGGTGCCAACCGTTCGCCGGCAGCCGTCAGGGCTGATTCATCCTGGTCGAACCCGATCAATCGGCCCTGATCCCCGAGCCGCTCGGCGATGGCGGCAGCATGACCCCCACCGCCCACCGTGCAATCCACGTAAATGCCGTCCGGGCTGACAGCCAGTGCCTCAAGCGTCTCGTCCCGCAACACCGGCACGTGGTAAAAGTCCAAACGGTTTCGCCTCGCTTAGAAGTCCAGCAGCTTCTCGGCGGTCTCCTCGAAGGATTCCTCCGCCTTCTGGCAGTACTCTGCCCACTTGGCCGGGGCCCAAATCTCTACTCGGGAGGTGACCCCGATGATCACAACGTCCTTCTCGATCCCGGCGTACTCTCGCAAATTGGCTGGCAAGAGAATGCGCCCCTGGGCATCGACCTCGCACTCGGTGGCGCCGGCGAAGAAAAGTCGGGTAAAGGCACGGGCAGCGCTGCTGGAGAGTGGCAGCGAGCGAAGCTTCTCGCCGATGGTCTCCCACTCTGAAGGCGGGAAGACCCACAGGCAGCTTTCCAGGCCCTTCGTGGCATAGAAGCGATCACCCAGTCCATCTTTGAGCTTGGACGGGATGAAGAGCCGTCCCCTTGCATCCACGTTGTGCTGGAACTCCCCCATGAACATAGGCTTCGTCTCCCAAGCCGTCCGTCTTGTGGGTAGATGCTCCACTTTCCGCCATTCTCCACCCACATTGCCGTTAGTTACGACAATCCCAGCCCATTTCCTTCTGTCCCAGGAAACTTTTTCACTATTAGCGTGCTCCGGCGCGCGCAGACCCCCCGACCATCCGGAGATGGCCGGGGGGCAAGGGTAACGCAGTCGTCCCCTATTTAGTCGTCTTGTTGTAGTTCTCGATGGACTTGGTAATCTCGGCAGCGGCCGACTTCAGCGCATCCGCAGGCGCCGCCTTGCCGAGGATCGCGTTCTCCATGGCGCCCTCCACCGTCTGGCGGGCCTGCGGGAAGACACCAATGACTGCGCCCTGCGTGATGGGGCTCAACTTGGAGGCCCGCAGTTGTTCGATGGCGGTGGTGAACTGCGGCCGCTTGGCGTGCCAGTCCTTAATCACCTGCTGGTCATATGCAGACTTGCGCACCGGGAAGTACCCGGTGGAGGTCGACCACTTGGCCTGAGTCTGGGCACTGCCCAGCCACTTCACGAACTCCCAGGCCGCCCACTGTTCCTTCTCCGGCTTGATGTTCGTAATCCAGACCGAAGCGCCGCCGATGATCACGCCTCCCTTGCTGTTGGCCGGACGAGGCAGGAAGGCCGTGCCTACCTCAAACTTCTCCGCCACGTTGGTCAGAATGGTGCTCAGCACGGCCGTGGAGTCCACCGTCATGGCGACGCGCCCCGCCGCGAAGGCCGATTGTGTCTCCGAAGTCTTGCGGCCGAGGTTGATCGCCGACCCATCGTCGACCATGCCCTTCATCCACTTCAGGATGGCCTCGCCTTCCTTGGAGTCGATCACCGCCTTGGCCGCCTTGGCCTTGCGGCCGTTCTCGTTGTCGACGAAGTATGCGCCCTGCACGGCAAGCAACTGCTCGAAGAACCAGCCGTAGATGGCGATGCTGGCGCCGTAGCGGGTGTCGTTGCCCTGCTTGCGGGTCAGCTTCTTGGCGGCATCCGCGAACTCCTCAAAGGTCTTGGGCGGCTGGTTGGGATCCAGCCCCGCTTCCTTAAAGGCAGTCTTGTTGTAGTACATGATCGGGGTTGACGTATTGAACGGCATCGAGTAAAGCTTACCATCGAAGGTGTAGTAACCGAGGATGTTGGGCTCCAGATCATCGGTCTTGAAATTGTCAGCGGCGATGAAGGACTGCATGGGCGTAACCAGCCCGGAGTCGATCATGAACCGGCTGCCGATTTCGTAAACCTGAATCATGGTGGGGCCGCTGGGACCGGCTGCCTTCAGCTTCTGGAGGGCCTCGTCATATGTACCCTGGTAGACCGCCTCGACCTGGACCTTGTCCTGGGACTTGTTGTACTCGTCCACCAGCGCCTGAACCGTCTCGCCGAGCTTGCCGCCCATGGCGTGCCAGAAGACCACCTTGACCTTCTCGCCCGCCTTGATTTCGACCTTCTTGGCCGAACCGCCGGACGATGAGCCACACCCAGTGATCACCGAAACCAGCATCAGAAGCGTTGCCAGGATTGCTACGAACCGTTTCACAAAACCTCGCCTCCCTGTGTGTAATGGACCCGCCTACCCCTTTACGGCACCGGCCATCAAACCCTTGACCAGGTAGCGCTGCCCCCAGAGCAGGATCAGCGCTGCCGGAATCAGGAACATGATGACACCGGCCATGATCACCTGATACTGACGCCCCTCTTCGTTCATCAAGAAACGAATGCCGATCTGAACGGTACGCATGTTTTTTGTATTGGTGACCAGCAGGGGCCAGAGATACTGGTTCCATGTGCCCAGGAACGTGTAGGCGCCGAGGGTGATCAGCCCCGAGCGGCTGAGCGGCAGCGCGATAGACCAAAAGAAGCGAAACCGGCCGCACCCGTCGATACGGGCGGCATCTTCCAAATCCCGTGGGATTTGCATGTAGAACTGCCGGAGCAGGAAAGTCCCGAAGGCGGTGGCCAGAAAGGGCAATGTGAGCCCCAGATACGTGTCTGGCAGATGCAGCGTCCGGATGGTCAGATAGTTCGGGATCAGGGTGACCTCCCAGGGCACCATCAGCGTCGACATGAACAGGGCGAAAACGATCCCCTTGCCTTTGAACGGGATGAAGGCAAAGGCAAATCCGGCAAGGCTCGACGTGACAATCTGGCCCAAGGTGACGAGCGAGGAGATGATCAGGCTGTTTAAGAAGTACCGGGTGACGGGTACCGACTCGAAGACTCGCATGTAGTTGTTCCACTGGGGGCTTTTCGGCAGCAACGCCGGCGGGTAGGAGTTGACCTCGGCAGGGGTCATGAGGCTGACCGTCAGGGCCCAGAGCAGCGGGAAGAGCATGATTGCGGCTGCGATGAACAGGCCGAGATAGGTCAGGCCGTTGCGAAACCGCTCAGCCGCTTTCACTGGTAGTGCACCTGCCTCTCACCCAGCTTGAACTGGAAGTACGTCAGAATGAGGATGACCAGGAAGAGCAGCAGCGCCTGCGCGCTGGCGGACCCGAACTCAAACTTCTGAAAGGCTTCCTGGTAGATCTGGTAGACCACCACGTTGGTCACCCCCGCCGGCCCGCCGGATGTCATGATATCGATCTCGCCGAAGGCCTGGAAGGCGTGAATCACACCCACCACCGCCGCGAAGAAGATCGTAGGCGACATGATCGGCAGGGTGATGTGCCGGGTCTGGGCCCAGGACCCGGCACCGTCGACCCGCGCCGCCTCGTACAGTTCGACCGGCACGCTCGTGAGCCCACTGACCATGAGGATGAAGTTGAAGCCCAGCCGCATCCAGATGCTGACCAGCCCCACCGCCCAGAGCGCCCACTGGGAATCAGTGAGCCAGGCGATCTTGGCGATGCCCAACTGGGCAAGGACGTAGTTGATGATCCCGGCAATCGGGTTGTACATCATGAGGAAGATGGTCGATCCTGTCGCCACGGAGATGCAGAGCGGCGAGGAGAAGATCAACTGAAAGATCTTGATGCCCCGGAGCTTCCGGTTGGCCAGCAACGCCAGGGCCAGCCCCAGGGCGATGCCCACAGGCACGGTGTAGAGCACGAACAGGACGGACGTGCCCAGGCTGCGCAGAAAGAGCGGGGTCGTCAGGGCGTCCTTGAAGTGTTCCAGGCCGACGAAGACCTTCGGGCGCCCCAGCGGATCCGTGAGGAAGACGCTCAGATAAATGGACCGGATCGTCGGATAGTAGACGAACAGCATGAGCAAGAGCACGCTGGGAGACAGGAATACCAGCGGTTCCATCCATTCCTTCAGGCGGTTGCGGTGCATCTCGAGGCGGGTGCGCAAAACAGGCGGGGTCTTGGTCAGTGGCTGTACTTCGCTCATAGACGATCCACCTCGCGGTTGACATAAACCCAGATCTCTTCTTCCCGCAAAACTTCGTGGATAGTCACCTAAATCCTTTCTATACCAAATGTGATCAAGAGAAATACCGCATGCACGGCAGAATCACCCCCGACGTTAAGAATGCCATACCAGGCT
>DAHVXO010000165.1 GCA_027356675.1 Symbiobacteriaceae bacterium
GTCTCGTCGAGTGCGGGCATTCAGAACAACATCACGCCATCTGGTTACATCGACTTCGTGCTGAAGATCTGTAATCCCATGGGTATCGCCTTTGAGCTGCCCCTCGTGGTATTGATCCTGGCCCGCATCGGCCTGGTAACCGCCGGCCTCCTGGCTCGGATCCGGAAGATCGCATTTCTGGGGATCCTGATCATCGCAGCGATCCTGTCCCCGCCCGATGTGATCAGCCTGACCATTTTTTTCATTCCGCTCTACGGCTTGTATGAGTTCAGCATCCTCCTGGCCCGGGTGGCGGGGAAGAAGCCGAAGGCCTGATCCAGCAGACATACGAACAGTGCCGGTCGGGGCTTGCCCGACCGGCACTGTGTTATTCCCGGGGTCTGGCCCTGACCCTGTTGAAGCGGAGTCGCCGCCACAGATACCGCCGCCAGCCGAACCGGGTCATGAGCGCTCCATGCACGTCCGCCCAGAGTTCCCGGGCCCGGGAGGGCGCCGCCGGGTCGACCGGGCGGTCCGGCGGGGCATAACGGGCCACTGTGTAGTCGTCTGCGAGACGGGCCAGTGGCTCGCTCATGGTGGGAAGGGTCTGTGCCAGCGTCTGGGCGTACTCCCGTGCCGTCTGGTCGCCTCTGCAGCCGAAGCCAAAGCGCCCGAGGAGGTCGGCTGTCTTGTCCCATGCCTCCTGGATCAGGTTGCGTGCGCCGGCGCTGACAAGGCGATCTTGCATCTGCAGGCGCCGGAAGAGCAGGTAGGCCCCCCCGGACAGGAGCACCAGGGCTCCACCGGCCCAGGGCAGCCTGCGGGAGGCTGCGGTCGCCGCACCGGCGCCTGTGCCCTCGGCTGCGGTCGGGTCCTCCAGGTTGCGATCAGCCTCCGCCGGGTCACGCTGGGCCGGGTTCCTGGGGGTCTGGTTGTCATCCACACTGGGCGTAAGGCCGCTGGCAGCGGGCAGGGGTGCAGACCGGTCGATTCGCGGCAGATCAGCGCGTGGCGTGGGATCGAAGGTCACCCACCCATAACCGGGGAAGTACGCTTCCACCCAGGCGTGGGACTGGGAGTTGAGGACGGAATAGACACGCTCCCCTTCCGGGTTCGTAGTGGCCTCCGCGGTGGGTGGCACTGCGAATCCCTCCACGACCCGGCTCGGGATGCCCAGGTGCCGGAGCATCACGGTCATGGCCGAGGCGGAGTATACGCAGTACCCGAGGCGCTGGTCGAAGAGGTAGAAGTCTACGAAGTCCCGGCCTGCAGGGGTCGCTGGTACATCCAGCGAGTAGCGCTGTCGGCGTAGATACGATTCCACGGCGACGGCCTTGTCATACGGGTGTACGGCTTGGGCGGAGACCGCTTCGGCCATGCTGCGGACCCGGTTCGGCAGGGTGGGCGGCAGCTGCAAGTACCGGGCATATCCCGACGAGGGCGGCGCCGTCGACAGCAGCCGGATCTGGTCGGCGCTGTACGTGACCAGACGCATGCTGATCTGGTATGTGCTGTTCTTCGGGATCGTTTTGTCCGCAAAGAGGTTGCCGTCTGAGTCGGCCTTGAACGTACCCTTGCGGGGCAGCAGCACGCTTAGCGGCTCGAACACGTTGAAGATGGTTTTGCCCAGGTTTTGCAACGGACGGACCTTCATGGTCTGGTACTGCCGCTGCACGTCCGGGCCGTAGATGGTCGGGAGATTGCCGTCCTTGGGAATTTGCAGTGGGGGGATGTCTCCGGGTAGCCACTGCTGCCCGGTGTAGGTGTTGAGGGTCGTTCCCCGCAGGTACGCCGTACGGTCCAGCGGCCCCGGGGTAATCAGTTGTAGTGCTGGGGTGCTGTCCAGTTGGATAGGACCGCCCAGGAGACCCAGATTGGGTGCGAATCCGGTGGCGCGGAGGGAGAACCGGCCACCAGGCCCGCCGCCCCGCAACTGCTTGAGGATCGGCACGGCCTCCTGCAGCTTGTCGCCGAGCTTGCCGAGGTTTACCGTTCCGAACTCCGTCGGCAGAGTGGAGGCGAAAATCGCCGCGACGAGCACCAAAGTCAGCGGCGTGGAGACGTGGCTCTTGTTGCCAACCCGCCGCCCGGAACCGACCCAGCGCACGTCTCGTTGGGCCGCTTGGGCCAGGACCCACAGGGCGAAGGCGGCGATTGCGTAGAACACGAAATAGGCGTTGCTCTTGTCGTAGTACCAAGACCACTGGGTACCGAAAATGATGGCCCCCGCCGCCATGGACCAGAATGCCCGCCCCGACCGCAGTGCCTCCCACTGGGTAACCAGGGCGATCACCAGCGCAATGGCCAGAAGAAACAGGGCGCCCAACCGCGGACCGAAGGTCGAGTCGAACTGCGTTTGCTGCACCTGCGCCCTGAACTCTTGTGCCTGGTGAAGGAGCACCTGCAGGTAGGTGGCCCAAGCCGGGGAGTAGGAGGCAGCCGCCAGATTTGCGACCGAGGCCGCAAGTACGACCAGGGCTGCCGCCCACGGCACCCGCCAGCTGAGCCAGGCGAAGAGCACCGCTCCCACAGCGTATACCGCCAGGGTGGTAACCGGCACTTGCATCTTCCAGAAGCCCGACTGCGATTGCAGGAGTGCGAGAACCATGAGGCCAGAAACCAGGGAGATCAGGCCCTGGTATGCGAGAGACGGACGCCTGGCGACCATCCCCTCACCCCCTCGAGGCCGGTCGCCAGCCGCAGATCGGCTAGCCGGCGCAGATCATCCTGAGCGGAGACCAGGTAGACGGGAACCTTGCGCATTGCCAGCAGCCCGGTTAGCGAGGGCAGGTAGCCGGACTCCGCCGTCGCCGCGACCTCGTCCGCCTCCGGCGCCGCGGCCGGGGCCACAGGCGTCCCAAAGGTCTCCTTGCGCAGCAGCACCAGGACCACCTGATGCTTGGCGCGCAGGCGAATGAGCAGGTCGGAGAGCTTGGCTGAGAGGCGCGGCGTGACCATCACCACCGTGGACTTACCCGGCAGGTGCGCCGTTTCGAGTTCCAAGACCTGCTCCATGGTCAGCCGCCCACGCGCCTCGACCCGAGCCAGGACTTCCAGGATCTCGTGAAAGGTGCGCTGGCTGCGACCGGCGCTGACGGCGAACCGCTCCTGACCATGGCAGATCAGGCCGACGTCGATCTTGCGGTGCAGGCCCATGGCCGCCAGGGAGGCGGCAACCTCCACGGTCATCTCCTCGGTGGAAGCCTCGCCCGCGCCCACATCGCCGGCCTGGGCTACCCACGCCAAGTCAGGGAAGAGCATCATGGGGGTTGTCGCGTTCAATTCGTACTCACGCATCATCAGGTCGCCCACCCGGGCGCTGGTCTTCCAGTGGATATGGCGCGGGTTGTCCCCCGGCCTGTACTCCCGCAGTTCAGCCTGGTTGGAAGGGTCCTCGAAGGCCCGCTCGCGGGTCCGGATCGGGCCGAAGGGCTGCGAGAGCGGCACGAACAGACCCTCGATGCGGTGGATCCGCGGATAGATCGTCACGGTGGCGCGGCTGCGGAACTCCCGCCATCCCTGGAACAGACCGAAGGCGTCGCCCAGGTTGACCTGGATGGGGCCGACCGCGTAATGACCCCGCCGCCTGGCGGTCAGCCGGAAGTTGATGATCCGGCTGCCCAGCAACGGCACCGAGGTGGCCTGACGGGGCATGTCGGTCACAACCAGGTGCTGTGGCGTGGCGTCGTCCACCTCCACCCAGGGCAGCGGCAGCACGGTGTCGTTGTCGAGCCGTACCCGGACGCCCAGGCTCTCACCTACCTCCATGCGGTCCTTCTCGACCTGGATCAGGCAGTCCGTGCGGTGCAGGGCATGCCGGGTCCAGAGGAAGGCCGCGCTGAAGAGCGTTGCACTCAAATAGAGGAGGAAGTATGGCAACCGCCCGCCCGTCATGCGGGCGAAGATGAAGCCGACCACCACCAGCGCCGGTAGGCGCCAATCACGCATGCTTAGACGCATATTGCTTGACCCCCGCTGGTAGGCGCACTTGGGCCATGATTTCGGCGATTAGCTGTTCGGCGCTGGCACCCCGGAGCTGCGCTTCGGGCTTGACGATCAGGCGGTGGGAGAGGACAAGCGGTGCCATCTCCTTGACTTCGTCGGGGGAGACATAGTCTCGCCCTCGAATCAAGGCGAGCGCTTGGCTCGTCCGATAGAGTGAGATGGAGCCCCGCGGGCTGGCCCCGAGGTAGATCTCGCGGTGGTCCCGGGTGGCGTGTACCAGCCGGATCATGTAGTCCTGCACGCTGCCTTCCACGTAGATCTCCTTGACGGCGTTGGTAAGCGCCAGTACGTCCTCACCTGAAAGGACCTGCGTCAAGTCCTCCAGCGGCGGTTGCTTCGCCCGGTCGACGATCAGACGTTCCTCGTCCAGATTCGGGTAACCGAGGCGGAGTCGGAGGATGAAGCGATCCAGCTGCGCCTCCGGCAGCGGGAAGGTGCCCTCATATTCGATCGGGTTCTGAGTCGCGAGGACCAGGAAGGGTGCGGGCATCCTACGGCTGATGCCATCCACCGTGATCTGCCGCTCTTCCATGCACTCGAGAAGCGCCGACTGTGTCTTTGTGGACGTGCGGTTGATCTCGTCCGCCAGAATGACCTGGGCCATGATGGGGCCGGGCTTGAACTCAAACTCACCGTTCTTCTGGTTGTACACCGAGACACCGATGACGTCCGAAGGGAGCAGGTCTGGGGTGAATTGGATACGCCGGAATTCGCAGCCCAGCGACCGGGCCAGCGCCCGCACCATGGTGGTCTTGCCGACCCCGGGGACATCTTCGATGAGCACGTGGCCTTGGCAGAGGAGTGCGACCAGTATGTACTGAATTTCCCTACGCTTACCGACCATGACCTTTTCCATGTTTGTCGTGATCCGACCCAGCGCTTCCTGCGCTTGCAACAACCCGGTCACTCCCCTTTTTCCGGCTTCCCACGTTACGCTCCTGGAGAAATTCGATACACGCGGACCAATTCCTGCCAGTAACTGTAAATCGAGGGCGTGCAACGTGATCTGGCATCAGCTGTCGGGACTAGGTGCAGAGTAACCACAGCAAGGAGGTGCCCGGACTTGGATCTCGCCGAACTACCCGTACTCCTGCCCGGATCGATCGCCAATCAGATGCTTGGCGGCCCCGTCGCTGGATTGAGTTACAACTCTAAGACGGTGAAAAAGACCGAACTGTTCTTCTGCTTGCGCGGGAATCAGGCTGACGGGCACCGGTTTGCCGGTGAGGCCGTGCAGGCGGGCGCTGTAGCGCTGGTGGTGGAGGAGTTCCTTCCAGTAGATGCCCCCCAGTTGAAGGTTCATGATTCACGAAAGGCCCTGGCTCTCGTGGCCCGCCGGTTTTACGGCGATCCGGCTGCGCATCTGGGCCTTGTCGGCGTGACGGGAACCAACGGCAAGACCACAACGGCGTTTTACATTCGGTCTGTGCTCGAGCGTGTCGCATCGCCGGTCGGACTGATTGGCACGGTGTACAATCAACTGGGGGGAGAGCCGCAACCCAGTTCCCTCACTACGCCGGAGTCGCTGGATCTCGCCCGGCTCTTCGCCCAGGCCCGCAGCGGCGGTTGCCGCTGGGTGGTGATGGAGGCCTCCAGCCACGCCCTCGCCATGGGACGGGTGGATCCCGCAGACGTCGATATTGCAGTCGTTACCAACGTGACACGCGACCACTTCGAATATCACCAGACCTTCGAGCACTATCTGGCAGCCAAGGCACGCCTGGTGCGCGAGCTGACACCAGCAAAAGCTGGGCGACCCAAAGGGGCGGTTCTGAACGCCGACGACCCTAACGTGGCGGACCTCGCCAGGGACGTAGACGTTCCTGTGCTGACCTTCGGTCTGGAGCGCCCCGCCGACGTCACCGCATCAGCGATGGCGGTGAGCGTTGCCGAGAGTAGCTTCATGCTTCACCTGCCGGGCGCCTCACCGACACCGGTTCACCTATTCCTGCCGGGTATCTTCAACGTTGCCAACGCCCTGGCGGCAGCCGCCGTGGGTAGGCTGGCCGGCGTGGACCTGCCGGCGATCGTGGCCGGGTTGGAGGCCTGCCGCCATGTGCCCGGCCGGGCGGAGGTCATCGACGAGGGACAGGACTTCCACGTGATCGTTGATTTTGCCCATAACCCGGACGCCGTGCGCAAGGTGGTGTCGCTGCGGCCGGAGCGGCCTGGCGCCCGGACCATTCTGGTCTTCGGCGCCGAAGGCGGCAAGGACCGCGGCAAGCGCCCGCAGATGGGTGAAGCTGCCCGTGGCGCTGACTACGCCATCATCACCAGCGACAATATGTATCAGGAGGACCCGGGCGAAGTGGCCAGGCAGATCGCCGCGGGGCTGCAGGGCTGGCCGCACGCGATCATCCTGGACAGAGGCGAGGCGATTCGCCAGGCGCTGACCATGGCGAGAGCGGGCGACCTGGTTATCATCGCAGGAAAGGGGCACGAGCAAACCTGGGTCTATGGCGGCCAGCGCCTGCCGTTCGACGACCGGGATGTCGCCCGCCAGATCCTCCGTACCCGGCACGGTTCGGCCAGAGTCTGATACGTATACCCGGTTGGTGTTGTATACTGGGTCCAACGTTTTGCGCAGAGGTGAACCCGGGTGTCTCTACGGTTGGGCCAGCGCAGCGTCCTGCTAGTGCTGGCAGCGCTCACAAGCATTCTCATAATGGCCGGTTGTGGAGGACAGCAACCTCCGCCGCAGTCACCCGCGGCGGGCAAGCCGCCGTCCCCTCTCTTCGACGCCCCAGGTGCGGAGCCCGCCAGCCCCAAAAGCGACCCGACCAAAACAGTCATCCCACTGCCCGGCTACAAGGCGCCGAATATCATCGCCAGGGACGTCTTCTCGAAGGAGCCCGTGATTCTCTCCAGCCTGGAGGGCACCGTGGTCCTGGTCAACTTCTGGGCCAC
>DAHVXO010000184.1 GCA_027356675.1 Symbiobacteriaceae bacterium
AGGAGGCGCTCCTGCCGCTGCAGTGGAACGATCGGGAGTTGGACGGTAAGGGGTTCGTGCCATGGCATGCCTTCGCGCATCCGCAACTGGGGCCGGTGGAGTTGGGCGGCTGGGATCCCAAGTTCGTGGGGCAGAATCCGCCTGCTAAACTGTTGCATCAGGAGTGCCACAAGGCCTGCCTCTTCACCGTGCACCATGCGTTGTCGCTGCCGCTCCTGCGCATCGGCGAGGTGCGGGTGCAGGCGCTGGGGGGGCGCAATTACAGCCTCGCGGTCGAAGTGGTAAACCGGGGATTCCTGCCGAGTCACGTTACGCAGGTGGCGATCGACATGAAGGCGGTCCGACCGGTGGCGGTCTCCCTGGTGGGCCCTGACGTGCGAGTCGTGGGCGGTCGGGCCAAGCAGGAGCTCGGGCAGATTCACGGGCGCGGGAGCGGGTCGAATCCGCTCTGGGGCGGAGCGTCGTCGCCGGTGATTTCCGCATGGGCCGAATGGGTCGTGCAGGGGGATGCGGGGGCGCGGGTCCAGGTGGTGGCCACGCATGACCGCGGCGGTACGGCGAGCCGGGAGGTAACGCTGTGAGTGGGCGTGGACCGGGCGGGGACGCTGAAAGAGGGCGTGGACCGGGGAGTGACGCCGTGATGGCGTACGACCCGGGGCAGTACCTCACTTATGCTGAAATGACGGCGCAGCTGGAAATCTGGACGGCGGCGTACCCAGACCTGTGCCATGTGGCGGAGATCGGGCGGTCGGCGCAGGGACGTGCGGTCTGGGGGATCACCCTGACCAATCAAGCTACGGGGTTGGATCGGGAGAAGCCCGGCTACTTGATCGATGCCAACGTGCACGCCGGGGAACTGACCGCTGGAGCGGCGGCGCTGTATGCGATTGACTGGCTGCTTACGCAGTACGGGTCGGACCCGGTTGCCACCGCTGTGTTGGATACGCGGGCAGTCTACGTCATCCCGCGCATCGCGGTTGACGGCGTGGAGTTCTACTTGACGACGCCGCACCAGCTCCGGTCGAGCCCCCAGCTCTACCCATCGTCCGAGGCGGTCCCCGGGCTCTACCCGGAGGACGTCAACGGCGATGGGCACATCCTGCAGATGCGGATGGTGGACCCGGACGGCGATTGGACGGCGGATTCGCAGGACCCGCGCATCCTGGTGCGGCGGCAGCCTGAGGACCGGGATGGGGGACCTTACTACCGGGTCTTCACCGAGGGGCTAATCCGGGGGTGGGACGGCAAGGGAATCCCGCCGGTCCGGCGCCCGTGGGGCCTGGACTTCAACCGTAACTACCCGGCCTTCTGGAACCCGGAGGGGCGGCAGCCAGGGGCGGGGGCGTATCCACTCAGTGAGCCCGAGACCCGAGCAGTGGCGGACTTCCTGGTCGGCCATCCGAATATTGGGGGGTACGTGTCGTTTCATACGACGGGGTGTATCTTGCTGCGGCCGCCTTCGAACGGCAGCGATGAGAAGCTGAACCGGGAAGACTTGGAGAGCTTCAAGCGGATTGGCGAGGTCTGCACTCGCTTGACCGGTTACGTCTGTAAGTCTACCTACGAAGCCTTCAGCTACCCCGGGCAGGAGGCGCTGGTCAAGGGGGCCGACGATTGGGCCTACGAGCACTTCGGGGTCCATGCCTACACCTGCGAACTCTGGTCGGTCGATGTGCGGGCCGGGGCGCGGTCGTACGCCAAGGTCGGGGTCAAGGGCCTGATCTCGCTCTCCGACGAGGAGATCCTGGAGGATGAGCGCAAGCGCATGGCCTGGAATGATTTCGCCCTGGGGGGGCGGGGGTTCATTCCGTGGACACCGTTCGAGCATCCGCAGGTCGGGCCGGTTGAGATTGGCGGCTGGGACATGAAGCGCTGTCTGACGAACCCGCCCGAGGGACCGCTCCTGGTGGAGGAGATCAGCAAGGCTGCGTCTTTCACATTCCAGCACGCGCTGGCGCTACCGCAGCTGGCAGTCACGCTGTCGTCTGAGCCTCTGGGTGGGCGGCTGTTCAAGGTCTCGGCGCGGGTGCGGAACCTGGGCGGTCTCGCTACCCGGGTCACACAGGCGGCCGTGGCCATGAAGACGGCACGGCCCATTGAGGTCGGGCTCGTGTTGGGTGGTGGCGTTCGCCTGGTGTCGGGACGTGCTACTGAGGAGATCGGGCATCTGGACGGCTGGCTCAATGTGCGCGGGGTCTCAGAAGCCTGGGTCGACTGGGTGGTGGAGGGGGCTCCGGGTTCAAATGTTTCGGTATCGGCTTTCACTCCCCGGGCCGGTCGAGCGGCGGCTGACTTGACCCTATAGGGTTTGCGCAGGACGGAGGCGGATGAGTGTGCCATACGTTGCAGGTGAGTATCAGGACTACGCACGCATGACGGATATCCTGCAGGAGTGGGCACAAGCCTATCCGAACTTGGCCCGCTTGAGCAGTGTGGCAACGAGCCTGGAGGGCCGGGAGGTCTGGCTGCTGACCTTGACCAACACGGCGACCGGGCCGGATCTGGAGAAGCCCGGGTACCTGATCGACGGATGCCATCACGCGTCTGAAGTGACAGCGACAGCGCAGGCGCTGTATGTGGCGCACTGGCTGCTGACTAACTACGGTAAGGATGAGTGCGCCACGGCGTTGCTGGATACGCGCGCAGTGTACGTGGTGCCGCGCCTGACCGTGGACGCCTCCGACGCGTATCTGCACAGTCCCAAGCGGATGCGTAGCCGGGTCCATTTGTACCCCGAGCCGGAGGAGAAACCGGGGTTGGTGCCTGCGGACGTTGATGGCGACGGGGTCATTCGCGACATGCGGGTAGTCGACCCCCTGGGGGAGTGGAAGGCTTCGGACAAGGATCCGCGGGTGCTGACCCGCCGTCGGCCGGAGGATGGGGTTTCGGCGGGGCCTTACTACAAGGTGTACAGCGAGGGCGTGATCCGGGAGGCGACACCGACGGGGCTGGTCGAGTCCTATGATGGGCGCGGGGTCAAGCCGGCGCCCGAGCGCTGGGGCCTGGACTTCAACCGCAACTATCCCGTCAACTGGGCCATGGAGCACCGGCAGTCCGGGGCGGGACCGTTTCCGTTCTCGGAGCCGGAAATCCGGGGTCATGCAGAGTTCATTCTGGCGCATCCGAACATTGGCGGTTGGATGACTTACCACACGACCGGCGGGGTGCTGCTTCGCCCCGGGTCCGTGCAGAAGGATGAGAAGCTGAACCAGGCTGACCTGGCCCGTTTCAAGGCGATCGGCGAGATGGGGACCCGCATGACCGGGTACCCGCATCGCAACCTCTTTGAGGTGTACACCTGGAACCCTGAGCGACCGGCCATCGGCTCGTCCATGGAGTTCGGTTACGACTACCTGGGGATCCTCATGTTCGCCCCCGAGCTATGGGATATGAAGGGACTGGCCGGCCTGCCTTCCTGGGGCAAGAAGTCAGTCAAGGACATCATGAACATGACCGATGCCGAACGGGAGGAAGAGGAGCTGAAGCTCCTGGCCTGGGACGACAAGGAGAATGCCTCCCGGGGGTTCACACCGTGGCGCACGTTCCAGCACCCCCAGCTCGGTGAGGTCGAGATCGGCGGGTGGGACTGGAAGCAGTGCCTGACCAACCCGCCGGCGGGGGCGCATCTGGAGGCGGAACTGGCCAAAAACTTCCGTTTCGCGGTGGAGCATGCCCTGTCCTCGCCACGGCTGGGTCTCGGCCGGGTGGATGTGAAGCCGTTGGGCGCCGACTTGTTTGAAGTGGCGGTCCAGGTGGTCAATGAGGGTTTCCTGCCCACGCAGGTGACCGAGGTCGCGGTGCAGCAGAAGCGCGTGACCGGTGTGGAGGTCGCGGTGGAGGGCGCCACGGTCGTCTCTCACCGGGGTGCGGAGTTGCGGAACGGTCGCTATAACCTGGGTGAGATTGCGGGTTGGGGGAATTCCAGCGAGAAGTGGGCAACATTTGTCGTTCGGGGGAATGAGGTGCGGCTGACGGCCCGTCATACCCGAGCGGGCGTGGTGCGGAAGTCTGTGCGTCTGGGCTAATTGGGATTGTTTCCGCAGGGGAATGCTGATGGACGATGGCCGCCGTGTGCGTGTGACCGATATCACCCGCACACGGCGGTGCTTTGTGCTACCCTTGGCGCGAAGGCTCGAGTCAGGAGGTCACCCTGATGGATGCCGTCCACGTCTTGCAGCGTTCTGCCGCCCGGTGGTTCTTAGTGGTTCTGCCCCTGGGCGTGTTTCTGCGATCGGCCTTCGTATGGATCTACACGCCCGCCCCATTCTTCTGGGGCAATCTCATCCATGCGCACAGTCATACCGCCTACTTTGGATGGGCTGGTCTGGGATTGATGGGGCTGATTCTACAGGTGCTCCCCGGTCTTGTGGGGGAATTGCTAGCAGGGTCTGGCGCCTTGCGTTGGTTGCTCCGCCTCGCCCCCTGGGCCGTTGGTGGCGCACTGCTTTCGTTCGCTTTCCAGGGGTATGCGCCGGGATCCATCGCCTTCTCCACGCTCAATGAGGTGCTCTGGTTCCTCTTTGCCTACGCCTTCTGGCAGACCGTCGGGGGCCGTCCTGTGCGGGAGTGGCCCGCGAGTCTCTGGCTCATCGGGGTCGCTGTAGCCCTGCTGTTGGTCTCCACCCTGGGGACCTTTCTCGTGGTGCTCGGTCGGGTCATTGTGCAGACCAAGGACCCGGTGCTCGGCAACAGCGGGATCTACCTCTTTCTGCAAGCGTATGGGGATGGTTGGCTGGAGGTTGGATTGATGGGCGTGGTGTCCGCCATGGTGGGGGTCGGCCGCAGTTGGGGGCAGCCATCGCCGTCTGGCCCGCTGCCGTGGACTCGGCGGTCAAAGCTGAAGGAGGAAGCGGATCGCGCCTAGAAGCCTCTACCGCACGGTAGACGCGCAAAGAGGTGGTTCCGCCAGTGTCGGTCAATGCTCCTGCTTGGCTCCAGGCGGCAACTGCTGCTGCCGTCACCTTCGCTGTGCTCATGTTCATCATCCTGCTCGTACGCCGGCTACAGGAGCAGAACGGTCCGCCGCCGGAAGTGGAGGTGCATGTCACCCCCTACTCCCGCAAGGCGGTTTTCCTGGTGCCCCTGGAGCAACGGTTCTACTTCCGCCTGTTTCAGGCGGTGGGGAACGACTACCTGATCTGCCCCAAGGTGCGTCTGGCCGACGTCATCGAAGTGCGCGGCGACGCGCTAGAGTGGCGGGGGTCGTGGAATCGGATTGCGGCCAAGCACATCGACTTTCTGTTGACCTCAGCCGATACATTCCACCCGGTCCTGGCCGTGGAACTGGACGATGCCTCGGCCTACGGCGACCAGCAAAAACAACAAGATGACTGGTTAGACCGGGCCCTCATCGCTGCGGGCATGCCGGTCCTGCGGGTGAAGGTACGGCGGGATTACGACGCCGCCGTCCTGCGCAAGCAGATCGAGCAGAAGATCGCCAATCCATAAGTGATCGCCCCGGGGCGTCTTTCTGCTACTCGAAATGGACTCGGAAGACGCCTGCGGTCAGGAAGATGAGGGCGAAACCGAGGAGAACGGTAATCGGCCAGGAAGAAGCCGAGACCGGTGCCGGTCGGCTGCGGGGGTTCGAAGACAACACTCAACCGAACCCGCAGTTGTTACCAAATTATGTATGCTATGGGTGGGCACTCAATCACCGGCTAACGCTTGTGCCGGGGTGCCCCCAGTAGGTTGTATAGCCGGTTGGACCTGAATCACAGGACCCCAGTTGGTCCGGAAGAACAGGCGTCTGAGACCCGCCAGCACCTCGAACTGCACCAGGCTGGTTACGAAGATTCCAATCAGGCAGCCTGCCACCAGGTGAGCCCGGGAGGTGGGGGTGATCAGCAGGCGTCCCCAAGTGCCGCTCATGATCGTGGGCGTAGGGGCAAGTATCGCTCTGATGCAGCGCCACGTCGCTGTGGAGGGACAGCGTTCCTGAGTCCTGAGCATAAGTAAACCCGCCCAGCGGTTGCGCCGTTGGGCGGGTTTTCCAATGGTCGGCAGGGCGACCATCCGCTGCCGGACGGGATGAGAGTGCCGGTTTAGGGTTGCGTTGCCAGGTTTCGGATCCTACCTGGCGACCCAAGGAAGTGAATGTAACGCCCCAAGGAACCATGGGTCTAGGAACCAACCCGTCGCGGCTGCAACCATGATCAGAACCGTTGCCATTAACATCCGGCGCCACAGAGCAGGGGCCGAACGCCAAACGATAGGCAACAACACCAGTGCACTCGCCACGGAGGTGAGCACAACACCAAGCCCCGCTGTTGTAGGGGAGATGTTACCTTGGGATGCCAAATTGGCGGCGCTGGCCACAGCGGAGGATGAGGACACGAGCCCACCGAGGAAGCTGATCATGAAGAATCCCATATTCCCACCAAAGCGCTGGCCGAAGCCAGCAATGGCGGTGAGGAGCATGAAGACCAGGCCAAACTCCAGGGCGGCTCGCAGAGAGAAGGGCGAGGTGATCGCGATTCTTGTGGGCGACTCAACTCCCTCCGGCCGGCTCAACAGGGCAAGGCCGATCGTCACAGCTAACATCAACCCAACAGGCAGGAGTCCAGCGGGGAGGGCCATTGGAGCAAATAGCGCCAAAATTAGGCCGTTGCGTACTATCATCGCCGTTTTGGCCAGCATGATGCCACGAAAGGTGTACGCTTGTAGGTCTGGGTTTCTCCGATATTGGTGAGCCAGTCCAGCCACCGCTGCCGTAGAGTTCACAAGCCCACCGAGAAACCCGGTATAGGTTACACCCCGAGCACCGTATAGCCGAAGCAAAGCATAATTGGCTAACCCGATGCCTGAAATGAGCACAACCATGATCCAGATCTTGCGGGGGTTGATTAACTGCCATGGATCCACCCCGGCATTGGGCAAGATGGGAAGGATCACGAGCGCCAGGGCCAGAAGGGTGATGCCGGCATTCACCTCCTCCCGGGACAGGTGCTGAGTGAAACCGACCATCTCCTCCTTCCAGGCGAGGAGCAGGAGCATAATCACAGTCACAGCGACAGGGGTGAATAGGTGTCCCTGCCCGACGAGAATCCCATTGAGAGCCGTTACAAAGAGTGCCGCTGAGGTGGTCATTTCCAGGGTTTTGCGCTGTTGCAAGCTACCCAGATTCAGAACGGCTACCAGTACTGCCACAAAACCCAAGGTGAGCATGGCAAACGTCGGGGAGATCAGGGCCGCGAGAACACCTGCCACCGAAGTCAGGGAGAAAGTGCGTAGCCCTGCATCTTTGCCAGCACGTTCTCGCTCGAGCCCGATCAATAGCCCAAGCCCTGTTGCGAGGCTCACCAGTTCCATCTTGGCAAGGTATGGATCAGCCAGCAGATCCATGCGTCTCCCTCCAAGAGTTTCAAACCGTCTTCCCACAATGTGCTGCCCCGTTTCCAGAGCTTCGTAGCGGATGTTTCTGCGCCAGCATATCAGGGTTCCTGCAAGCCGATCAAAACCAGAAGTGCGGCAGCCACTTGGGCTACGCGACACTGACCGAAGAGAAACGAACTGTCCATTCGGATGCCCTCGATGAAGAACCGACCCAGGTTATAGAGCCTCAGGTACCCGAAGAAGATCGTACCACGAGAGGGATTCCGTCGGCGCCAGGTCAGGGGACTGTGCCAGAATTTGTCGCCTCCATCTCATGGGAGTGTCCATCGTGCCTACACCCACTCTCGATAAAGGAAGTAGGCGCCAAATACCACCATTGCCCAGCCAAAAAGCCTTTTCAGTCGTACGTCTCCCAGCTTTTGCGCGATCTTCGACCCCAACATGGCCGAGGGAATTACACCGATCGTCAGGAACAAGACCAGTTCCGGGTCTACGTGCCCTAACACCCAATGGATGATCGTACCGGGAATCGACAGCACGACCACCACTACCAAGGAGGTAGCGATAGCCTCCATCATCGACATGTTCAAGAATGTGAGATACAGCGGA
>DAHVXO010000194.1 GCA_027356675.1 Symbiobacteriaceae bacterium
GCCCGCACCGTGACCCGGGCCTTGGCCTTCAGCTCAATGCCATCCTGCGCCACCCCCGCCACGATGGGCGTCTCGATGACCTTCGGGCTGACCGACATCTGCACGGCCTGGAGCACATCGCGCCCTGCGAGGTCAATGGCCGATGCTCGCTCGAACTGCAGCTCGATGCCCGCCCGGTGCGCCGCGATCAGGGCGTTGACCACCCGGTCCACGTTTCCGCCCGCCAGGTAATGGGCCTCCAGGCGGTCAAGTCCGGGATCCAGCCCCGCCTTCTCCGCCTTGATCAGAGCATTGACGATCCGGGCCGGGGGCACCCGCCGCAGCCGCATGCCAACCAGGTAGAAGATTCCCACCTTCACTCCTGCCGTCGCCGCCGAGATCCAGAGGCCCAGGGGCACGAAGCTAAAGAAGACCGAAAGCACCAGAACCGCCAGGAAAATAATCACCAGCAAGCCCACGTAATCTTGCACAAGTCCGACCTCCGTTCCGAGTAAAACCCACCTATCCAATTGAACGCACGGTAATCCGTGCACCATCCACCCGCATGACTTTCACCGGGGTGCCCGCCGTGACGAACTCGCCTTCCGTAACCACATCCGCCCGGTCGTCCCCGAACTGGGCTGTGCCGGCCGGACGCAGGGTCGTAAGCGCCTTGCCCTCCCGCCCCACGTAGCCCGACAGGTCCGCCCGGGCAGGCACGAACCCCCGCTCATCCCGGCTCAGGGTCAGAGCCTTCCCAAGCCCCCGCTCACTGATCGCCCGGACCATAAAGAACAGCGCCACCACGAATGCCACCGACATCCACGTCAGATACCGGACCGCCAACTGCGTGGTCGGCACTGCCAGGAAGATCGACGCCGCAATGGCACCAATGCCGCCGAGGCCAAAGACGCCGAACCCCGGAATGAAGGCTTCGATAATCAGCAGCAATACACCTAGCAGCGCCAGCACGATCTCAACCCACCCGGCCGTGCCCGCAAGCACGTTGCCCAGGAAGAACAGGCCCAGGCTCAGGATGCCAATCAGCCCCGGCAGCGTCACCCCGGGCTTGATAAACTCAAGCCCGATGGCGATGACGCCTACCACCAGCAGCAGCGTGGCGACCCATGGCCGGGTCAGGATCCGCCCCAAATGGTCCGATGTCGAGAGCGTGGTCTCCACCTTTTCGTAGTCCTTGATGCCCGCGAGCTCCAGCGCCTGGTCCAGGCCGCCGGCCTGGCCGTCGGCATACCTCTTCGCGATCGCATCTTCGAAGCTCATCGTCAGCAGTTCGCCCTGCTGTCCGGGAATCGGGGTCCGCTTATCGACCATCGCGACGGCGATGGCCGGGTTGCGCCCCCGCGCTTGGGCGGTCGAAGCGAACTCGCCCGCTACCGCAGAGAGGGTCTTGTAGTCGGCGGGCTGCGTCGTCCCCTGCAACCGGGGCTCTGCCGCCCCGATCACCGAACCGGGCTCCATGTATAGCTTCTCCGCAGCCGTGGCGATCAAAGCCCCAGCGGAGAGCGCCTTATCTGTCACCAGGGCCACGGTGTGCAGCTTGGACTTGAGGATCCGCTGCTTCATGTCCAGGGCGCTGGTGACCAGGCCCCCGGGCGTGTTGATCACCAGGGCCACCGCCACCGCCCGCGGATCCGCCTCCGCTGCGCTGAAGACGCGCTCGGTGATTTGCGCCATACTGGGATCGATCTCCTGCGACTCGTCGACATGCAGCACATAAACCCGGTTCGAGGCCGCTGAACCCGCCGCCCCCGCCACGCCTACCAACCAGAAGGCCAGCATGGAGGCCAGGACGATTCCGGAAAACCACCGGCGCATAAAAACGCCTCCTCCCGAGATGCAATACGGTTCAGTCACCGATCAACTGAAACCGCTCCGGCCCCGGGACCCACGGCTGGGTCTCCGGCGCCGCCGCCCGTTCCACCTGCACCAGGTTCGTGTGGAACGAGGCGCCGCCGCCATAATCCGCCACGGCGTCGGTCGTCAATACGTTGAGGCCCACGCCATCCGGCATGAACCGGGACCACCAGAGCGAAGGCGAAATTACCACCCCCGGCCGGCTCCAGTCACCCACCTGCACCCGCAGCCGCACCGCACCCCGGTCGTTAAAGACCCGGGCCCAATCCCCCGTCGCCAACCCGCGAGCCTCAGCGTCCACGGGGTTCAGGTAGACCGTCGGCGCCCCCTCGTTCTTCATCATCCGCGCCATGTTGGCGAAGGTGGAGTTGAGGAAGTGATGGGCCGCCGGCGACACCAAGTTCAGCGGGTAGTTCTGCGCCAGCTCCGGCGACCCGTCCACAGACTCGGCCGGTGGCACGTAGTCCACCACCGGGTCGTGACCCGCCCGGGCCAACGCCTCGGAGTAGAACTCCACCTTGCCCGAGGCGGTCTTGAAGCCGCCCTCGGCGAAGGGTGCCGGCGCCCGCTGCACTTTGATCATATGCGCTTGCTTCAGCCGCTCCAAGGTGATCCCGGCCAGATACGGACTCCCCGACCCCAGCGCCTGCCGGACCAACTCCTCGTCAGAGTCGCTGAAGCAGGGATCCGTGAACCCCATCGCCTTCGCCAGCCGCCGGAACAACTCCGTGTTGGGGACCGCCTCACCCAGCGGTGCGATCGCCGGCTCGCTGAGCTGAACGTAGAGGTGCCAGTACGAGTACATCAGGTCCAGATGCTCCAGCTGGGTCGTGGCCGGGAGCACGTAGTCCGCCCACCGGCAAGTATCGGTGAAAAGCTGCTCGCTCACCACAGTGAACAGGTCTTCACGAGATAGACCTTCGAGCACCTTCGATTGGTTCGGCGCCACCACGGCCGGATTCGAATTATAAACGACCAGGGCTTTCACCGGCGGATCATTGACCGCGGTGAGCACCTTCCCCAACTCGATCATATTGATCGTGCGCGGCTCCGGCGACGGCATCAGGTCCGGCCGCTCCAACGCCGGAGCGTCGAAGCCGTATGAACCGGAGTTGGAGAGCAGGAAGCCGCCCCCCCGGTCCCGCCAGTGCCCGGTCAGCGCCGGCAGCATGCAGATGGCCCGGATCGTGGAGCCGCCATTCGTATGCCGCTGCAGGCCATACCCCACCCGCAGGACCGCGGGCCGGGACTCATGCCAGAGCCGCGCGAACCGCCGGATCTCATCTGCCGATATGCCCGTGACCGCCGCCGCCCGCTCCGGGCTCCACGTTTCGACTTTCTCCGCGAGCCTGTCGAAACCGGTCGTATACCGTTCGATGTAGTCATGATCGAGCCAATCCTGGGTGATCAACTCATGCATGACTCCCAGCACGAAGGCCGTGTCCGTCCCCGGGCGCGGCGAGATGTGCCAGTCCGCAAGGCGGGCGCCCTTATACCGGTACGGGTCGATGACGACCAACTGCGCCCCCCGCCGCCGCGCCTCCTGAATAATCGGCCACTGATGCGAATTGGATGAGATCACGTTGACGCCCCAGACCACGATCAGCTTGGCGTCCACCAGATCCTCGGGGTCTGGGCCGTGCTTCACACCCATCACGCTGAGGATGCCCTCGCCGCCGGCCGTGGCGCAGATGGTCCGGGCCAGTTGGCTGGCCCCCAGCTTGTGAAAGAAGCGCCGGTCCATCGAGCCGTAGTGCAGCTCGCCGATGGTCCCTGCGTAGGAGTACGGCAGGATCGCCTCCGGCCCATACTGTGCGGCCACCGCGCGCAACCGGGACGCGATCTCCGTCAGCGCCTCATCCCAGGAGACGCGCTCGAACTGCCCCGACCCCTTGGGCCCGGTGCGCCGCATCGGATAGAGCACCCGGTCGGGGCTGTAAACCCGCTCCTCATAGTGATTCGTCTTTACGCATAGATAGCCGCGCGTCACCGGATTGTCCGGGTCCCCCTCTACCCGCACGGCCCGCCCATCCTTCACATGGACGAGCATCGAGCAGGTGTCCCAACAGTCATGTGGACAGACCGCCTTCTTTACGACTTCGGACACGCCGGCCTCACTCCCATTTCGGTTGGATCATTACACCCGCAGCGTCGCGACCAGCCGTCCCGGCTGGAGCAACAGGTCCAGGGCATCCGTCCCGGTCCGCACCACCACCTGGGACGCCGTCAGCGCCGCCACCGCCGCTCCCTCAACCCCCGCCACGCAAATCGACAGCGCCGCCGCTCCCAGCATCAGCCGGTCGTTCGCCCCGTTGCCCACGGCCGCCACAGACCGGGGACCCAGCGACTCCACAAAGGCCATCTTCGCTGCGGCCTGATCGCCTTTCCCGATCAACTGGAGCATCACGGGCAGCCCGCCTGTTTCGACCTCGGCCATCCCAAAGGTATCGGCGGTGATGATATGCACGTTGAGACGGACCGCAAGCACCTCCAGCCGCTCACGCACTCCCTGCGCCAGCCGGCCATCGACGGCGAGCGTACCATTATAGTCCAATACCAGATGCTCCAGGCGCAGGCCGGGGCGCCCCGGAATCGAGAGTTCGAGCACCAATACCACATCCCTACTGCTGAATCAGACCACCGTGACCCATGCGGATGAAATCGGCTTTGGTCAGCACCTCACCGGCCAGCACCTGCGATAGGACCCGATCAAAGAGCGTGGTCGCCTCAAACATAACGGCCCCGGGCAGCCCCATGATCGGGCGGTCGCCTGCAAGATACCCCAGCATGAACATCGACCCCGGCAACACCGGCGCCCCGTAGGTCACGATGCGGGCACCGCTGCCCCGGATGGCCCCGGGCGTTGCATCATCCGGGTCCACCGACAT
>DAHVXO010000221.1 GCA_027356675.1 Symbiobacteriaceae bacterium
GACCGGATTCTCAAGGTCTTCTGGACGGTCAGCGTGGTGCTGGTCGCCGTGGCCTGGTTCGCACTTCCCCGGTACGCTTGGGTCAAGTAGGGCAGAGGGGGTCTCCCGTCCTTGCAGCAGCACAGGCGCAGGGAGTCGGACTACACCCTCGTTACACTGGTCGCGTTACTACTCGGCATCGGAATTGTCATGGTGTATACGTCCAGTACCGCGATGGCTGAAGTGGATTTCCAGAATCCGTACCATTTCCTGCAGCGCCAGGTGCTCTGGGCGCTGTTGGGCCTCGGGTCCATGCTGGTCTTCGCCCGGATCCCGCCGTGGACGTGGCAGCGGTTTGCCCCGGTCATCATGGTGGGCGTGGTGGTCCTCCTGATCGTTGTGGTGATTCCCGGCGTCGGCATCTACCGGCTGGGGGCTCGCCGCTGGCTGGGGGCCGGGCCGCTCACCTTCCAGCCCTCCGAATTTGCCAAGTTTGGCTTCGTGATGTTCCTGGCGGATTTCCTCAGCCGGGACCCCCGCAAGGTGACGTCGTTTTGGCGAGGCCTCTTCCCGGCCCTGGCCGCCCTGGGCCTGGTCTTCGGGCTGATCATGCTGGAGCCGGACCTGGGGACCTCGCTCACCCTGGCGGGCACCGCCTTCCTCATGCTGTTCGCGGCCGGTGCGGAGCTGAGCCATCTGGGGCTGATCGCATCGGTGGGAGTGGCGGGGGTCTTCGCTCTCGCCCGTATCGACGCGGAGCGCTGGAGCCGTATGACCACCTATCTGAACCCCTGGGCCGATCCGTCGGATTCGGGGTATCAGATCATCCAGGCGTTGCTGGCCTTCGGCTCCGGCGGGCTGTTTGGCGTGGGCCTGGGCCGCAGCCGGCAGAAGTTCTTCTACCTGCCTGAGCGGCACACGGACATGATCTTCGCCATCCTGGGCGAGGAACTGGGGTTCATCGGGGCGGCGCTGGTCCTTCTGCTCTTCTTCGCCTTCGCCTGGCGGGGGTATCGCGTCGCCGTGCAGGCGCCGGACCGCTTTACGAGCCTGCTGGCGGTGGGGGTCACCTCGCTGATCGCACTGCAGGCGGCCATGAATGTGGCGGTTGTGACCGCCTCCATCCCGGCTACGGGCATTCCGCTCCCGTTTGTGAGTTCAGGCGGCTCCTCGCTCCTCGTTACACTCAGTGGCGTGGGCATCTTGCTCGGCGTCTCACGCTATACCCGCTCCTGATGCGCTCGCAGCTTTGGAGGTGATCCTCTTGCGCTACCTATTGGCTGGTGGAGGCACCGGCGGCCACATCTATCCCGCTTTGACCATCGCAGCGGCACTCAAGGAGTTGGACTCGCAGGCTGAACTGCTCTATGTAGGTACGCAGACCGGCCGGGAGGCCGCCGTGGTGCCGCGCGAAGGCATCCCGTTTGCCAGCATCTCCAGCGCCGGGCTGGTGAACCTGTCGCTGGTCCAGAAGCTACAGGGCGGGCTCAAGGCGGCCAAAGGTCTGCTGGACTCCCTGGGGCACATCCGCCGCTTCCGTCCGGACGTGGTGATCGGCACCGGTGGTTTCGTCAGCGGCCCGGTACTGCTGGCTGCACGGCTGGTGGGGCGGCC
Organism: Symbiobacteriaceae bacterium; assembly: GCA_027356675.1. The sequence continues at coordinate 1,594 of DAHVXO010000221.1, forward strand.
GGTGGTGATCCAGGAGCAGAACGCCTTCCCCGGGGTGACTAACCGGATCGCCGCTCGCTGGGCAGAGGCGGTCTTCGTGCCATATGCGGAGGCCCGGCCGCTCTTCCCGGCGGGCGCCCGACTACGGCTGGTTGGCAACCCGGTACGGCCGGAGGTCGCTGCGGCAATCCGGGCCGAGGGCCGGCGGGTGTTCGGCTACACTGACGCGGATCAGGTTCTGCTGGTCATGGGCGGCAGCGGTGGCGCCCGTGACTTTCACCGCGCCGTCGTGGACGCTGTCAACCGGCTCTCAGACATGGCGGGACTCAAAGTGCTGCACGTGACCGGCGAGCGGTATCTGGAGCAGGTGCGCGGCGACTACGGCGACCGCCCCGGCACAACCATTCTCCCCTATCTGCACAATATGCCGGAGGCATACGCCGCCGCGGACGTCGGGGTCTTCCGGGCGGGGGCCATCACCCTGGCCGAGGTGGCCATTCGGGGACTGCCCGCCGTACTGGTGCCAAGCCCCAACGTCACCCACAACCATCAGGAGTGGAACGCCCGCACACTGGAACAGCGGGGAGCGGCTCTGGTGGTGCGCGAGTCGCAGCTTTCGCCGGACCGGCTGGCCGATGCCGTTCGCTCGGCCTTCTCGCCGAACCAGAGCCTCCTCATGCGCACCGCTCTGCTGGCGCTGGCGCAGCCCGACGCAGCCCGGACGATCGCCGAGGGCATCAACGAGATTGCCCGGCGGAAAAGGGGGCGCTGACTCTATGTCACCTGTGGAGACCGCTTTGCGTAGCATAATCCGTGAACCGGAACGGATCCGCCTCGAAGAGCCGATGAAGCGGCACACCACCTTCCGGATCGGCGGCCCGGCCGAATTCCTCGTGCAAGTGGCCGATCGGGTCGAACTCTCCGGCGTGCTGGCGCTGGCCAGTCGGGAGCAGTTGCCGGTCTATATGTTGGGCAACGGCAGCAACCTGCTGGTCGCGGATAGCGGCGTCCGGGGGCTGGTCCTGGTCCTGACCGGCGAGTTCGACCGGTACCGGGTGGAGGATGCGCGTGTGACCGCCGGCGGCGGTTATAACCTGCCGAAGCTGGCGACGCAGGTCGCCAAGCTGGGCCTGGGGGGCATCGAGTTCGCCTGCGCCATCCCTGGTACGGTGGGTGCCGGGCTGGTCATCAACGCCGGCGCGCACGGTGGGGATCTATCGCAGGTGGTCTCATCTGCAACGGTGATCTGGCCTGATGGACGGGAGCAGACGCTTCGGCCTCAGGAAATAAGCTTTGGATACCGAACGTCCCAACTGCAGGGGACGTTTGCGATAGTGGTAGAGGTTGTGATGGACCTACACCCGGAACTTCATGAGGTGATACAGCAGCACATGCAGCATCACCTGGAGCGTCGGCGGGCCACGCAACCTCTGCAACTGCCCAACGCGGGAAGCGTCTTCACCAATCCGCCGGGCGATTACGCCGCCCGCCTGATCGAGCAGGCGGGCCTGAAGGGGATGACGGAGGGCGGCGCCCAGGTCTCCGAAAAGCACGCCAACTTCATCGTGAACCTCGGGGACGCGACGGCGCGCGACGTGTTGGTCCTGCTGGATCGCGTCCGGACCCTGGTCCAGGACCGGTTCGGAGTACGGCTCGAGCCGGAAGTGAAGATTTGGGGCGAGAACCCCTACTTCCGCCTCTGATCCGGGGGGACTGCTTCCCCGGTCGGAGTGTTCCGGCCGTGGGAGGTCACACCTACTGTGAGCATGACCGAGCGCTACGTGGTGGCCGGCGGCTGCCGGCTGCAAGGGCGGGTGGCGGTGAGCGGTGCCAAGAACGCTGCACTGCCAATCCTGGCAGCGGCGCTGCTGACCTCCGGGGAGGCTGTTGTCCACCACGCCCCCATGATCCGCGATGTCACTGTGATGCTTGAAATCCTGCGGCGGCTTGGCGTCCAGGTCGATGAGATGCCCGGCGGTCCATCCGGCCGTACCCTGCGCATCATGCCAGTTGGGTTGGCCCACCCGGAGGTGGGTGCCGACTTCACGCGGGAGATGCGCTCCTCCATCTTCCTGATGGGGCCGCTCCTGGGTCGGGTCGGCAAGATCCGCATCTCGTATCCAGGCGGATGTGCGATCGGGCCACGCCCGATTGACTTTCACCTGCGCTCTCTGGAGCAGATGGGCGCTCGCATCGTGGAGCGCTTCGGCTTTATCGAGGCCTCGGTGCAGGGGAGATTGCGGGGCACCGAGATCTACCTGGACTTCCCCAGCGTTGGCGCCACAGAGAATATCATGATGGCGGCCGTGCTGGCGGAGGGGACCACGGTGATCCGCAACGCCGCCCGTGAACCGGAGATCGTCGACTTGCAGAACTTCCTCAATGGCATGGGCGCTAAAGTGCGTGGTGCGGGGCTGGATGTGATTCGGATCGAGGGATCGACCACGCTCGGGTCGGTGGAGCACACGGTGATCCCCGACCGGATTGAAGCCGGGACCTTCCTGGCCGCGGCCGCCATCACCGGGGGAGACGTACTGGTGGAGAACGTGATCCCCGAGCACGTGGAGGCCATCTGTGCAAAGCTGCGGGAGATAGGTACGGTCATTTTGGAGGAGGAGACCGGCCTGCGGGCCATCGGACCACAACGGCTGCGGGCGACCGACCTCAAGACGCTCCCCTATCCGGGCTTCCCCACCGATATGCAGCCGCCGATGATGGCCCTGATGGCCGTGGCCGACGGGACCAGCATCATCACGGAGACGATCTTTGAGAACCGTTTCAAGGTGGCCGATGAGCTCCGGCGCCTGGGAGCCAATATCAAGACCGAGGGGCGGACGTCCGTGATTCAGGGCGTGCCCCGGCTTTCGGGGGCCACCGTGGAGTGCCCGGCACTGCGGGAAGGCATGGCCCTGGTGCTCGGCGGCCTGGCCGCTGAGGGCACCACCACCATCGAGAACATCCTGCACATCGACCGGGGGTATCAGAACCTGGTACAGAAACTGGCAGGGCTCGGCGCCCGGGTCCGGCGTGGCTAGTCCACGCACAACATACGGGGCCGGGACCGCGCAGGGTCCCGGCCTTTCGCTTGGCCCCCAGCAGGAATCGCCAGGTTGGCTACGGAATTTGCTCGTGTATTGGGCCGAAGCAGAGGCGGCACCCAAGGCGTGGGCGGTTGGGGGGAGGTGGCGCTCTACCTCCTCCCACTATAAGGAGGAATGCAGATTGTCCCGTTGCTGCTTCGTTGTCAACCCAACCGCCGGTCACGGCCGGGCGCTCAAGACCTGGAAGCGAATTGAGCCCTTGGCGGCCACGCTGGGGGAGTACGGCGTCAAGTTCACCGACCGGCCCCGGCACGGGGAGGCTCTGGCGCGCCAGGCCGCAGCGGAAGGGTATGACCGGGTGGTCGCCCTGGGCGGCGACGGCACGATCAACGAGGTGGGAAACGGACTCGTGGGCACGACTGTGGCCATGGCCGTGGTGCCCACAGGCACCGGCAATGACTGGGTCCGGACCGTGGGCATCCCGCTGGACGCGGAGGTGGCCACGCGCATCGCCTTCCAGGGGCGGGTGGTGCCTACCGACATCGGGCAGGCCATCGGCCATCGCTATTTTTTCAATATCGCCGGCATTGGCTTTGATGCGGAGGTCTCCCGGCGAGTCAACGATTACGGTCCCGTGATCAAGGCGGTCGGCGGGACCTTGCCGTCGCTGCTGGGCATCGTGGCGACCCTGATTCAGTTCGGCGGTGACCACGTTCAGGTGCAGATCGACACTGAGCATCTGGAGATCTCGCGAATGCTGCTGATGGCCGTCGGTATCGCCCGGTTCTACGGCGGTGGCATGAAGATCCTGCCGGATGCCGTCATCGACGATGGGTTGTTCGACATCGCCTGGGGTGAGGACCTGGGCCGGCTGGAACTGCTGAACCTGGTCGGGAAGATCTATAAGGGCGGGCATGTGGGCCATCCCAAGGTCAAGTTCGCCCGCGGCCGCAAGGTCCTCGCCACTTCCTCGCTTCCGCTCACCTTCCATCTGGACGGCGATGTGGCCGGCAACCTGCCAGTGACCTTCGAACTCCGCCCCGGGGCGCTGAACGTTGTGATTCCCGGGTAAGTTGTGGTTTGGGTGCTCTTTCTCACGGCGGGCGTCCCTTGATTCGGGCATCGCCGGGCATCCGACAGATCGTGTAAAATCTGTCGATTCTTTTCGTACGGTTACTGTGTTGTCTTGACATAATGATGGAGTATAATCAATTGGTAGGCTTGGCTTTGGCCGAACATATGGAATGTGCTTGGAGGCAAGCTGCGTGACCGAGCAATCGCCGGCAGCCCGGGAGCCGGGCCGGACCGGTCCGTCTCGGAGGGGCCGCCTCTGGACGGTCATCGTGCTGTTGATCATCGTCGGCGGACTTGGGGCCTATTATTCGCCGTTGTTTCGTGCGACAGACTTTCAGATTGTGGGCGCCGAACATCTCCCGCGGGAGCGGGTGCTGGAAGCGGCGGGTCTGGTCCCGGGCGCTTCACGTTTGGAACACCCGGCCCGTGCCGTATCGGCGCGACTGCGCCTGGAGCCCTGGGTGAAGGACGCGAAGGTCAGCTGGTCCTGGAACCAGGTGCGCATCGTGCTGCAGGAACGGGTGCCCATTGGCCTGTTGCCGTACAAGACCCGGTACGTGGCGCTCGACGAGACCGGCGTCATGCTGGAGCTGGTGGACTCGGCGGCCGGACAACGCCTGCCGGTCATCACGGGGGTTTACACCAGCAAGGCCCTGCGGGGTCAGCAGTTGTCGAACCCGGGCCTCAGCGACGCACTGCTCGTGCTCATGTGGATGGCGGAACCGTTGCGGGCCCAGGTTGAGGAACTTAACGTCAACGGCGAACGCAATTTGACCTTGTACATGATCAATCATGCTTCTGTCCGATGGGGTACGGTTTACACAGAGAAAGACCCGACCGCTTCCGTGCGGGAGAAGCTGATGGGCTTCGGTGAAGTGTGGTCCAAGGTGCCCAAGCAGCGGGCCGAGGACTGCCGTATCGACCTGCGGATTGCGGGACGGGCGATTCCGACGTCCGGGTGCGAATGACGCCGGGGGGGAAGGACATCAATATGCGTGTGCGCCATGTGCCGTGGGCCATCGCTTTGGTCTGCGTTGTACTGGGCTTCATGCTTTCCATGCAATTCAAGGTTCAAAAGCAGGTTGCGCTGAAGGATCTGACCGGTTATCAGCGAGCACAGGACCTGGCGGGGCAACTCTTGCTCGCGGAGAAAGAGCGAGACGCGCTGATGACTGAGCTCGAGAAGCTGCGGACCCAGATGCGCAGTGCCGCCAATAGTCAGGACGAGACCAAGGCCCTCGCCAGCCAGTTGGAGCAGGCGCAGCTTTACGCTGGGCTGATTCCGCTGAGCGGTCCAGGCGTAGTTGTGACCCTCAACGACTCCTCCCGGCCGACAACCCCTGGTGAAAACCCCAACAACTTCATCATCCACGATGATGACGTCCTCAAGGTCGTCAACGAACTGGCCGCCGGCGGCGCAGAGGCCATCTCCATCAATGGGCAGCGCCTTATTGGCCGTTCGGAGATTCGCTGTACCGGCCCGACCATTACCATTAATGGCGTTCGGACGGCTCCACCCATCGTCATTACGGCGGTAGGGGACCCGGCGGTGCTCGATTCCGCCATCAACATGCGGGGCGGCGTCGCCGAAGGTCTGCAGCAGTGGGGCATCCAGGTGGTGGTCAAGAAGGACAAGAACGTGATCGTTCCGGCGTTCAAGGGCAGCCTGAAGCTGCAGTTCGGCACGCCGGGCAAGCAGGAGGTGACCAAGCCCTAATGTGGATTATTCTCTTGGGTTTTCTGGTCGGCATTTCGGTAGGTGTGCTTTCTCCTTTTACCTTCCCAATCATTTACGCCCGGTATCTTTCGATAGCCGTGCTTGCGGCGCTGGATACGGCCTTTGGCGGCCTGCGGGCAAGCCTGGAAGGCAACTACGACAACGGTGTTTTCATGTCGGGCTTCTTCACCAACGCCTTATTGGCCGCGGGACTGGTTTACCTGGGCGACCACATCGGCGTGGACAACCTTTATCTGGCTGGCGTTGCTGCCATGGGCATTCGTATGTTCAATAATCTGGGCTATATCCGGCGAGCGCTGTTCACCCAATGGGGGCTGCTTCGCAAAAAGGAGATCCCGCCCGCGCAAAGCGGCAGTAGCGACGCCTCGCCGTACAAGGGCTGAGCAGGATTCGCTCGCCGCGTCGTTGAATCGATGTAACGTACCTTTTCGGGGGAGGCCCCGGCACATGGACGGACCCCTCATTCTCGGTATCGACGCTGGCTCTTCACGGACTGTAGCAGTCTTGGCGGAACTTGCGGACGACCGGCCTCAGATCATCGGTGTTGGGGTAAAGCCTTGCGCGGGCGTGCGCAGGGGCGTTGTGGTAGACCTGGAAGCGGCAGCTGTCGCCATTCGGCAGGCCGTGGCTGAGGCCTGCGAGATGGCTGGGCGCACGGTCGCCACCAAATCGGTAGTGGGCGTGTCGGGCACGCACATCTTCTCCATCGTCGGATCGGCCGAGGTCCCGGTGCAACGTCCGGCCCAGGGGGTCGGACCGGCGGATGTCCGCCGTGCGCTGGACTCGGCCGCCAATGTAGAACTGCCCGCCGGGCGCGAGGTCATCCACGTGGTGCCCCGCTCCTACGCCGTGGATGGCAACGAGGGCGCCATGGACCCGATGGGCCTCTCGGGCCGTCGGCTCCAGGCCAAGGCGCACCTGGTCACGGGGGAATCGCTTTCGGTCCAGAACGGCTTGCGGGCCGCACTGCGAGCCGGGCTCCAAGTTGGCGACTACCAGGTGGGCATTCGGGCGGCCGGTCAGGCGGTCCTGACCCCGGCTGAGTGTGAGTCTGGGGTGCTTCTGCTGGACATCGGCGCCGGGACCACGGGGCTGGCGATCTACGACCACGGCCATCTGCTGCACGTAGCCGTGCTGCCGCTGGGCGGTGAGCAGATCACAGAAGCCCTGGTCACCGCACTGCAGATTCCGCTGGCGGTGGCCGAAGGGTTGAAGACCAAACGGGGTTGGGCCGCAGTCGACCTGTGTCCCGACACTCAATTTGAACTGGTGACCCCATCCGGCCAGCGGGTGCGCGCACTGACCGATCGACAGCTGGCGGCGATCATAGAGCCTCGTGTCCTGGAGTTGATCGGACAAGTAGCGCTGGAAGTCAAACGCTCGGGGTACAAGGGGCTGTTCCCCGCCGGTCTGGTTCTGACCGGGGGCAGTAGCAGGCTCCAAGGTCTGGCGGCTGTTGCCGCTGACTCGCTGGGATTGGCGGCCCGGGTTGGGGTTCCGATGGACGCATTAGTCAGTGAGCCTGAGTATGCCACGGCCGCTGGGCTCGTGCACTGGGGAGCCCGGTTGGCAGAGGATGAGGCAGCGGCTGCTGTCGACGAGAAGTCCCGTGACAGATGGAGCGCGGTCACGCGGTGGTTCAAGGGCCTGTTCACTTAGGCGTCCGCCAAGGAGGATTTGCAGTCGTGTACGAATACCAACCGGGGTCTGAGCAGTTCGCCTCGATTAAGGTCATCGGCGTAGGCGGTGGTGGCAACAACGCAGTGAACCGCATGATTTCTGCCGGACTGCGTGGCGTGGATTTTATCTCGATTAACACCGACGCCCAGGCGCTTGCCGGGGCCATGGCACCGACCCGCCTGCAGATTGGCGCCAAACTCACCAAGGGCCTGGGCGCCGGCGCCGATCCCGAGGTGGGGTATAAGGCGGCCGAGGAAAGCCGGGAAGAGATCGCGAATATCCTGCGCGGATCGGACATGGTCTTCGTGACGGCAGGGATGGGCGGCGGGACAGGTACGGGCGCTGCCCCAATCGTGGCCGAAGTGGCCAAGCAGCTCGGCGCCCTGACCGTGGGCGTGGTGACCCGGCCATTCACCTTCGAGGGGCGCAAGCGGCAGCTGCAGGCTGAGAAGGGCATCCAGGATTTGCGGAGCAAGGTCGACACCCTGATCACCATCCCGAACGACCGCCTGCTTCAGGTGGTCGATAAGAAGACGACGATTGTCGAGGCCTTCCGCATCGCTGACGATGTGCTCCGCCAGGGCGTGCAGGGCATTTCAGACCTGATTGCGGTGCCGGGCCTGATCAACCTCGACTTCGCCGATGTCCGGACGATTATGGCGGACACGGGTTCAGCGCTGATGGGCATTGGCGTCTTCCGGGGCGAGAATCGGGCCACGGAGGCGGCGCGGGCGGCCATCTCCAGCCCGCTGCTCGAGACCTCTATCGAAGGGGCCAGGGGCGTCCTGCTCAACATCACGGGCGGCGGCGACCTCGGGCTGATGGAAGTCAACGAGGCGGCCGAGATCATCTCGCAGGCTGCGGACCCTGAGGCGAATATCATCTTCGGTGCAGTGATCGACGAGAGCATTCAGGACGAGATTCGGGTCACGGTCATCGCCACAGGCTTCGGCGAGACCGATTTCGTGGGCTGGAACCGCAAGAAGGCCCAGGAGCGGTCTGGGACCGGCAAGGCGCCTGAGGGCGAGATCAAGCCGTTTACGGACGACCTGGACATTCCCGCCTTCCTACGGCGCAAGCCCTGATCCTTTCACCTCGCATCGCCGGCCGCCCCTTTTGGGGCGGCCTTTTGCATACGTCTGACCCGAGAGCGGGTGAATTCGACATAAGGATCCAAGACTCGACGCCGCAATGCGGCAAGTCTCGCACGACCGGCCCGCTATACTGGATGCATAAAGCCCGGACTTGCCTCGTAGTAATGGGCACTAGCCAGGGGAGGCGTCCGTATGGGGGCCCAGGTTGTCCTGGTGGTCAATGTGGACACGGTGTTCATGACCAATTTCGTGACCGACCTGGCGTGGCTCTGGGCAGCCGGCCGCCTGGCGGGGGCAAGGCCAGGCCGCTGGCGCCTGGGCCTTGCAGCAGCCGCAGGGGCGGCAGCGGCCGTTTGGGCCTATTTCCCCAGCGGGCGCTGGCTCACGTCACTGCCCGGGCTCCTGCTGGGCACGGCGGGATTGCTGGCCGTCGCCTTCTGGCCCTGCCGCCCGGCTCAGGTGCTGCGTGTGGTGGCTTACTTTCTGCTCACGGGGGGCGTCATGGCCGGGGTCGTGGTGCTGGCGAGCACACACTGGCCCGGGGACTCGTCCGGCGATTCCCCGTTTCCAAGCAGCCTGGTGGCATCGGGCGTGCTGGTCTCGCTGGTGGGGGTGCGGTATCTCTGGGAGTCTGCCCAGGAGCGTTCCCGGTTGGCCCGCGGCCTGTACTCCCTTCGCATCGGCTTGGGAGAGCGGTCGGTGGATCTACCCGCATTGCTCGATACGGGGAACACCTTGCGGGAACCCCTGACAGGTATACCCGTGGTGGTGGTCCAGGCAGCTGCACTTGAGCGGTTGCTTCCGCCGCTCGTCCAGGAAGCGGTCACGGCCGGGTGGGCCGGGTTGGACCACCTGCCGGGCTCATGGGCGGTTCGCTGCCGGCTGGTGCCTTACCGGGCCGTGGGCCGGGCCACCGGGCTGCTCCTGGCCTTTGCCCCGGATGAACTGTGGCTACGTTCTCCGGGCCCTCCCCGTTGGGAGCGCATCATGGGTCTGGTCGGATTGACCGCAGAGCCCCTTCATCCCGAGGGAGCCTACCAGGCCTTGTTGCCACTTGCCTTGGGTGCCCGAAAAGCATGGGAGGGTGAGACCGGATGAGCGGAATCTGGCACAGTCTTGTGTCGACAACCCGCCGCACGCTGGCGTTGCTATGGCTGCGGACGGTCCGCTGGCTCGTGGACCGCGGCATTCTGTCAGGCGAGACCGTCTATTACGTAGGTTCCAGCGAGGCGCTCCCGCCGCCGCTCAGCCTCGATGAGGAGATCGCCCTGCTAGGGCGCCTTCAGCTAGGCGATGACACAGTCAAGAATACGCTGATCGAGCGCAATCTGCGCCTGGTGGTCTACATTGCCCGTAAATTCGACAATACCGGCATCTGGGTGGAGGATCTGGTCTCAATCGGCACCATTGGGTTGATCAAGGCGGTCAAAACTTTCGACCCAACTAAGAAGATCAAGCTTGCCACCTATGCCTCCAAGTGTATTGAGAATGAGATCCTCATGTACCTGCGCCGCTGCTCCCGGACCCGGGCCGAAGTCTCCTTCGATGAGCCCCTCAACAAGGACTGGGAAGGCAACGAACTGCTGCTCTCGGACGTAATGGGCACTGAGAACGACATCATCTACCGCGGCCTTGAGGAAGAGGTAGATCGCGTCCTGCTCCGCAAGGCCATGACCAAGTTGAACGGGCGGGAGAAGCGAATCATGGAGCTGCGCTTTGGCCTGCGCGACGCCCGGGAGCGAACGCAGAAGGAGGTTGCGGACCTGCTGGGCATCTCCCAGAGCTACATCTCCCGGCTGGAGAAGCGCATCTTCAAGCGGTTGAAGAAGGAGATTCTGCGCATGGAGTGAGCAGGGCGCGCAAAAAACCGGCGGGCGAACCGCCGGCACACAAGAACCCCCTCGGCCGCAAGCCGAGGGGGTTCCCAGTTCTCTCTGCTCAGGCGGTGCGGAGCCGGTGGCCGCTCCAACCGCCCTCTATGGCATCGCGGGTCATGCGGAGCCGGTGGTCCAGGGCGGCGTTCATCAGAGGGGCGATGACGAACCGCCAGTAGACGGACTCCCCAAAGGTCATCGGGGCCAGCTGGCGCTCCAGGACCAGGCGGCAGCGGCCGGCGTCCAGCGCCTCAACCCGCCACTCCTCACGCAGGTTGAACCGGGAGTCGGTGTGCCAGACCACCCGACGCTGGTCGGTGTCGATCCGGACCACCCAACGGCGCTCCTGCCAGTGGATCCCGAGCAATTCATACGTGGTCTCCCGGGTGTCGCCTTCGGCTAGCGGCGCAGTTGCATGGTAGCGGTCCTGCAGGTGCGGGGGCATCCGCAGCGGTGCCGTGGACGGATCGGCGACAAACATGAATACCGTGTCGGCCGGCGCCGAAATTGTGATGGTGTTGCGGATAACTTTCATGGAATCCTCAGTCCTTTCATCTACGTGCCCAGTCGAACGCCGGGCAAAATGGTCTTGTTCTTCTATTCACATTCTACCAGAGCCGTTCGAACGTTCAATCCCCTATGGGATCAATCGTACGCCTAGACTTTGGCGTGGAAGTACTAGGGCACTTATGCCGGTTATGCCGTATATACATAAACCTTATTGGTAAAAACTTCCTCCCTACCGAATAGCCCCCAGATCGCGTGGACATACTCACGGGTATGCCGGGGTTCATCGGTTCGACAGGGGAGGCAGCGACCCGAGATGATGATCAACAAAGTGGAGATCTGCGGTGTAAATACGTCGAAATTGCCGGTTTTGACCAACGCGCAGATGCGGGAACTGTTCACGCGCTTGCAGCATGGGGAAGGGGCGGCGCGCGACCAGTTGATCACGGGGAACCTCCGCCTGGTGCTCAGTGTGATCCAGCGGTTCAATAACCGCGGCGAATACGTCGACGACCTCTTTCAAGTGGGATGTATCGGGCTGATGAAGGCGATTGACAACTTTGACCTCGGTCAGAACGTGAAGTTCAGTACCTATGCCGTACCGATGATCATCGGGGAGATTCGCCGATACCTGCGCGACAACAATCCGATCCGGGTGAGCCGCTCCCTCCGGGACGTGGCATACAAGGCGCTCCAGGTTCGCGACGGCCTCGTGAGCCGGCTGTCGCGCGAGCCCACCGTGCAGGAGATTGCCGACGAGCTCAAGCTGCCGTTGGAGGAGATCGTCTTCGCCCTGGATGCCATCCAGGAACCGGTCTCACTGTTTGAGCCGCTCTATCATGATGGCGGCGATCCGATCTATGTGATGGATCAGGTCAGTGACGAGAAGAACCACGATAGCCAGTGGCTGGAGGGGGTCTCGATCCGGGAGGCGCTCCGGCGGCTCAACGACCGGGAGCGGTTGATCCTGACCCTGAGGTTCTTCGAGGGCAAGACCCAGATGGAGGTGGCCGAGGAAATCGGTATCTCGCAGGCGCAGGTTAGCCGGTTGGAGAAGGCGGCGCTGGGGCATATGCGCAAGTTTGTGTAACTGGTCCGCACAGCTCAGATCGGTCCTATGTTTAGAGTCGCATCACCAAGTCAAGAATCATCCCAGTGAGATGGATGCGAGGAGGCTGCTCCGTGCCCCGCAAACAGACCCTGGGATTGCTCTTGCTGTTCACCGGCCTGACCATGACCCTCAGCGCATGGAGCTGGTCCCGTGGCCAG
>DAHVXO010000225.1 GCA_027356675.1 Symbiobacteriaceae bacterium
CGGTGCCAGCCGCAATGGCAACAATATAGGGTAACAGGTTGCCCACAACGTTGGGGATCAGCAGGACAAAGATGCCGCCGTGTGGCGCCCGGAGCGTGCTGCCGAAGACCATCGAAAGCGCACTGGCCACCGACGATCCAACCATAATCGAAGGAATGACCCGGAAGGGATCAGCGGCCGCAAACGGAATCGCGCCCTCAGTGATGAAGCTGATGCCCAGCACGGCGGCGGCCTTGCCGGCCTCGCGCTCTTCCGAGTTGTACTTCTTCGGGGCCATCAGAGTAGCCAGGGCGAGACCCAGGGGCGGGGTCATGCCGGCGGCCATGACGGCAGCCTGTGGAGCATAGATACCGGAGCCCAGAAGGCCGACAGCAAACGTATAAGCCGCCTTGTTAACCGGACCGCCCATATCGAAGGCCATCATGGCGCCGAGGATCACGCCGAGTACCACGGCGGAACCCTGGCTGAGGGATTTCAGCCAGCTGCCGAGGCCCGTGTTGATCGCCGCCATGGGTGTGCCCACCACATAGAGCATCAGCAAGCCAACAACAGCGGTGGAAATGACAGGGAGAATCAGGATGGGCTTCAAGCCTTCCAGGGTCCGAGGCAGCTTGATCGTCCGGGCAAGCCAGGCGGTGAAGTATCCAGCAAGAAAACCAGCGATAATGCCACCCAGGAAGCCGGCACCAACCTTACCGGCCACGAAACCGCCAATCATGCCGGGGACGATGCCGGGACGGTCAGCGATGGAGTAGGCAATGAACCCTGCCATGATCGGTACCATAAACCCGAAGGCACCGCCCCCGCCCAGGGTCATGAGATAGGCTGGCAGGGTTCCCTCGGTCTTGAACGCTTCGATACCAAAACTGAAGGAGATGGCGATCAGGATGCCGCCAGCGACTACGAAGGGGATCATGTATGATACACCGGTCATCAGGTGCTTGTACCATCCGGTGGCGGTGGCGGATCGTTCCGCCTTGATCTCCTTGACCTGTTCCACCAGGTCGGACGACTTGGCATTCAGGGCCCGGTCGACCAAGGCGGCGCCGTTCTTGATCGCATCGCCCACCGAGGTCTCGATCACCGTCTTGCCGATGAAGCGGCTCTTATCGACCTTGGCGTCGGCCGCAATAATGACGGCGTGCGCGCCCTGGATCTCGGCATCGGTCAGTCTGTTCTCTGCGCCTACAGACCCTTGGGTTTCCACTTTGATCTGGACACCCTTGGCCACGGCAGCCTTCTGAAGCGACTCAGCAGCCATGTACGTATGCGCGATTCCAGTGGGGCAGGATGTAACGGCAACCAGTAGCTTCGACACGTAATACACCTCCGTATGATGTGATCCTATCCGCGCAATCGGACAGCGGGAACCGTCCCCCCGAATACCTCCCCTCGTACCCCCTTTTGCTGCCCTACCTACTGCAACGCCTGCAGGACCTCGTCTGCCGTGCGAGCGGCAAGCAGGCGGTTTCGGACCTCGTCGTGCATCAGCAGCCGCGCCAGTTGAGCCAGAGCCTTCAGGTGCAAGTCGTGGGCTGCTTCGGGAGCCGCGATCAGGAAGACCAGATGCACGGGCTCGTCGTCCAGGGACGACCACGCCAGGCCGCGCTCCGAGCGGCCAAAGGCGACGCCGGCCCGGGCGACGCTGCTGCTCTTGCCGTGGGGAATCGCCACCCCGAAGCCAACTGCTGTGGTCCCAAGTGCCTCCCGTGCAAAGACGGCACTGAGATAGGCACTCAGGTCCACGACCGCCTTGTCCCGGACCAGGAGTGCCCCCAACTCGCTGCACGCCTGCTCCGCATCCGTGGCCTCCAGGTTCAGGGTGATCAGTGAAGGTGTGATCAGATCCGCTATGCTCATGATTTCTTCTCTCCTCCAGTGACGGCGTCAAACGGTGTGATGGTGACGTTGGGTAACAGCGCGGCGATGTCCTGACTGGTGCATACCTGCGTGCCTTCCAGCCGCGCCGTGGCGGCACCCGCGGCGATGGCGATTCTCAGTTGTTCAGTGATGGGAAGCCCCCGGAAGATGCCCAGTGCGAGGCCTGCCACCATAGAGTCACCTGCACCGACCGGGCTACTCGCGCGGATGACGGGTGGGGTTGCCAACAGGCGATCACTCCGATTGACCAGAGCAGCACCGGCCGGTCCGCTGGAGATCACCACCGTTTCCGGGCCCCGGGCCACAAGTTCTGCCGCTGCCTGGATCAGGTCAGCGCGTGACTGCAAGGTACGTCCTACCAGTCGCTCTGCTTCTTCACGGTTCGGTTTGATCAGGAACGGACGCGCCTCCAGGGCAAGGAGCATCGGTTCGCCGTCGGCGTCCACCACGGTGGGTACGCCAGCGGCACCAGCTAGCCGAATGAGGTCTCGGTAGCAGGCAGGCGGCACGCCGGACGGTAGGCTCCCGCTAAGCACCAGGACGCTGGTGTCAGGAAGGGCTGCCTGCACCAGGTGGGTCAGGCGGTCCAGGTGCTCACTGCCAACGGTGAAGCCAGCGTCGTTAATCTCGGTCAGGCGGCCGTTCTCCGGCTCGATGATCTTGAGGTTGACCCGGTTTTCACCTGGAACCTCAACGAACTGGAACCGAATCCCACGCTCGGCGAGGGTACGGACAAGCAATTCCCCGTTTTCGGTCCCCAGAAAACCCAACACCTGCACGGGTGCCCCCAGGGAGCTGAGGACCCGGGCCACGTTGTTGCCTTTGCCACCGGGATCGAGGCGGGAACTGGTCAATCGGTTTGTGGCGCCCTGCTCAAAGCCGGGCACCTCGATCGTCCTGTCAATGGCGGGATTCAGGGACACCACTGTGATGGTGCGTGTCAAGAGTAGGCGCCCCCCTGTGATTTAGTCAGGCGAAGATGACGGACACGCCCAGGGCGGTCAGTTCCCGTGCCGCTTCCTGGTCGAAGCGCTTGTCCGTAATCAGATAATGGATGTTTGTCACGGGTGCAACGGTGGCGAAGGCTACCGTACCCAGCTTGCTGTAATCCGCCAGGACCACGACTCGCTGCGCAGCGGCAATCATGCGCCGCTTCACCGCAGCCTCCACCTGCGTGGGCGTCGTCAGACCACGGACCAGATCGAGTCCGTTGATGCCCAGGAAAACCCAGTCGGCGTTGACCTCGTCGAGAGTGCGCTCCGTCACCGGACCCACCATCGCCAGGGTATTCCCTTTGATGGCTCCACCGGTCACGATGACCTCGATGTCGGGCTGGTTGCCGAACTCGGCAGCAATGGTAAGGGTGTTGGTCACAACGGTAAGGTTGCGGCGCCCCTGGAGAAACTGGACCATTTGCAGCGTGGTGGTACCGGCATCAAGGATGATGGAGTCACCGTCCTTGACCAGTTCCGCTGCGGCCCGGGCGATTGCGACCTTCTCCGCCAGGTTCAGGCCGGATTTCTCGACAAAGGTCGGCTCATTCCGGGTACCTTCAGCCAGGAGTGCCCCGCCATGGGTGCGCTCCAACATACCTGACGATTCCATTTCACGGAGATCGCGCCGGATGGTGGACTCGGATGCCCCGAATTCGGCGCTCAAGTCGGCAACCTTGACGGCTGCGCCGCTTCGGATCAACTCCAGGATCTTCCGCTGCCGCTGTTCCCGAAACATTGTCTCACACTCCCGGTGCACATATGTGATCGATTGTGCTCATGTATGGCTGTTATCGCTAACTGTACGGGCATTTTCATGCGGTGTCAAGCACAATCAAGCATTCAACTGGTGGAGGTCTTCCCGCGGCAGCTCTTTTAGTTGTCGCACAAGGGTTTTATCCTGATCTAAAAGCGGCGGCTGCACTTGTTGCAGCCGCCGCTTTCCACACTTCATCAGGACTGAACCGGCAAGACGAGGTCCACGCTGTCTGATCCGTCCTTGGGCGAGACGAGGATGAACCAGGCCTCGGCTCCCGCAGGCACCCCACCCGGGACCTTAATATTCCGAGTGAAACTGCCGTAACCCGGGGCCCCTTCTGCCGCCTGGACCGTCTCCCGGGTCAGGATGCGGTTCCCCGCCCGGATCTCCACCTGGAAGACCGCTTCGAACGCCCGGGCCCCGCCCGTTATGGCCACGGTGTCGGGATCCGTCTGGCGGACCGGTGCCACTCGGAAATTCGTGCTCCACGTCTCGCCGGCCGGAATGTTAGTCCCCACCGGCATCCGCACCAGGACCTTGCCACCCCCCGGCTCCACGGTGGAGACCGTCAATTCCAGGTTTGCCAGACCGGTCCCGGCCGCTTGGATGTTGGCCACGTACCGCCCCGCCTTGACCTGCGAATCAGCCTGTCCAATCAACGAACTCCCGGCTCGCAGGTCGAAATGCAGGTCTGGAACGGGGGCCACCCCGATGATCTGCAAGCGCCCGGGTTCCGGCCACTGTACGCCAGCCGTCGCCTGATCGGCGGTGTCGCCCTTGGGCGGGACAGGTACCCCGACGGTGCCGGGACCCTGGACATTGACGCGCACCTGGCCGCTGACTGCGGGAAGCTTGAAGTACGCGACCGGATTGGTCAACGCCATGGTCACGATGGTCCCCGGCGGCGGCGGGACCACACGCGCATCGACTACCCAGGCGTCGCCTTCGCGCCGCACCCGGTCAACGACGATCTTATACCCACCAGTCCGCTGCATGCCGCCGGAGATGGCCAGGTACGTACCATCTGGCTGAGCAACCACGTTGGAGGCCGGGGCATCGGGCATGCGCTGCGACTCCACCCAGGTGGTAAGAGCGGCCGGTGCCTCCTTTGGAGTGATCGCCACAGCTGTGACTGTCTGGGGCGGTTCTGCGGCCGGTTGGTCTGCCGGAACCACCGGGGTTGACGGCGTGGCCGTGACCGGTGCCGGGGTTGTGGTGCCGGTCTGCGGAGCCGTGGCCGACGGGGCAGGTGAGCCAGGCTCAGGCACCTCAGTCACGGGGGCCGGTGCGGCACCAGGGCTAGTCGGCACCGAGGCCTCCTGGGATCCGGGGGTGCAGGCTGTCAGGCTCACAGCAACGGCCGCTGCGATCAGCGCGGCCGCGAGGCGGCGCGTACGCATGTGAATGTTCATCTCCTCGTTTGGGCGTCTCTTCATTTTGACGACAAGGGCTCCCGCTCCGTTCCCGGTTTGCAGGTGCTGTTATCAGTAAATTTTTGGGTTTAGAGCCCCGAGACCCGGCGATTCCGCGCTACCCCAACGGTGCGGTGATGAACGCACCATGGGGGGGATTGCCCGGACTAGCGATCCTCTGTCGGGGCACCTGCGGTGATGCGGTATTTCCGCCACGAACCGGGGATGGACAGGTACCAGATGCCATATTGGGTCCCCTCGATGGTGGGTCGATCTTCCGGCGCGGTTGCGATGAAGCTGCTGCGAAGCCTGTACGATCCCACCCGCGGACCACACGATGTCACTATGATGTCTTTACGATCTCGCCACGATACCGCCACCATGTCTCTATGAGCCGCCGCCCTGGCACCACGATCCTCAGGCGATGTTCCAGTGGTCCTGACCCAAATCCATCGTGCTCCCCGCTGGAATTTCTGCCCAAAATACTCCATTTTCTTGAAATCTCCGAGAGGAATTGGCAAAGTTAGGTAGAATCAATCAAGTAAAGACGGTTGCTGCAGAGCCGTCGAACAGGAGGTCCTATGGGTAATTCGAAAGATCCCCCTGCCCCGGAATCGGAAGGCGGCCCCCTCAAGGGTAAGCTTCCGGACTATGACGAGGTCGAGGTTCAGCCTCGCAACTGGCTCCGCTCCGGGGGCTGGGTAGAATCCCCCGCCCAGATGCTGATGACCGCCCTCGCGACCCGCCGCTTCGGAAGGCTCAGTTTGGAGGCCGGACTCGGTACCGAGCGTCCCACAAAGGCTTTGGTGTTCCCGGATGAATCGAATCGGTTCCTCTGCTTCATACCCGTTGCGGACCACCCCCAGGCCCTGGACGTCCACGATAACCAGGGACGCTTTGCCATCAACCTGATCAAGGTCCTGACGCTGCTCAAGCGTGTGGTGCCCAAGGGTAGGAAGGAATTCTACTCCCTGAGCTACTCCACTTCCCGGATTCAGGTCGGCGATCTCGAGGGCATGGCCCTGGTGATGCCGCTCAAGAAGGAAAAGGGTGGCGTAGTCAAGACCAAGGAACAGAAGGCCAAGGCCAAAGCTCGCAAGTCTCGGAAGACCGGTGGGGATTCCACCACACCCCCCGCCGCCGCCAACTAACCACCAACAAGCGGGGTGCCCCGGCATCTGATGCCTGAGCACCCCGCTTTGTGCATGGCTTTACGGCCCGTCGTGCGGATCATCAGGACCGGCATTGGGCAATTCGTCGATGCCTTCCCCACCGCTCTGCCCCGGCACCACCTCAACCTGCGAAACCAAATCGTCCGTGCGGTCAGGCAGCGTTGCACCCGCCCGCCGCCCTACCCCGGCAGCCAGACCCGGCGCATCCATCCCGGTGTAAAGTGCGATCTCCGCTGGACTGAGCGGCGGCGCCATCTTCCTACGTCCAGGCATTCTCCTGCACCTCCGCGCCTAGTGTGAGACGCGTCAGCAACCCATATGCACAAACGAACCTATATTGATCGCTGCCGAACGCCGACGGTCAACAGAACCGTATCGATCGCAATCAGGGCCGCCGACGTCAGGCACCAACTGCACCAGGCGTAGATGACGTACGCTTCCAGATACGTCAGGTAGAGCGAGAACAGAAATCCACCTAGCGAGATGCCGAATGCCCCGAGTAAGACCCATTCCGAAACCTTCTCCCCCATAGCCGCCCACGCCACTCCAGCGGCGGTCAGCAGCAGGTAGGCCAGAATCCCGTACACCGAAACCGGGATGCCCAGGAAAAAGGAGTAGCTGCTGGCGTTCACGTCAGCGCACCCCGAACCGGTCAGACAGACCCGTGGCTTGTCCGACAATTTGAAGCTCAGTAGATAAATGGACACGGCCAGACCGGTCAGGCTTGCGATCACGACAGCCAGGGGAAGCCCCGGGATTCGACGGTTGGCGTTCACTCAGGGTCACCTCTTGGTTTGACAGTTCTACACTGCCACCCGCTGAATCCTTCGGAAGACCGCCCCAACACGCCACGGCGATTGCCAGACCAACTTGGCCGTAACCTCCCTACCCGCCCCGCATAGGCTGGAGACGGAGGTGTTTTAACACATGAACTTTGGAACCTTTGGAAATCCTATCAACCCGGCTCTGATGAACCCAGCCCTGTCCAAGGGAATCTTTCCCCAGGGTGCGTTCGGCGCCAGCCCGTTCGCTAAGGGCGGCATCAACCCCCTGGCTAAGGCCCGCATCAACCCCCTGGCTAAGGCCGGCATCAACCCGGCCCTGGGCGCAGCCTGCAACCCCCTGGCCAAGGCTGCCCTCAACCCGCTTACCAAGGCCGGCATCAACCCGGGCCTGGGCGCCACCGGCTTATTCGGGATCTAGCGCACAGTCCCCTTCCCGGGCGGCGGCTTACATGGCCGCCCGGGTACATCGTGGCTGCGCCAGCGTTGGCGGAGGAGCGGGCAAGCGCTCCTCCTTTGTCATAAAATCGCCCGGCCACCTACACCCCGTCGCCTTACCGTAAGGCCGAGAACGTACCCAGGGACC
>DAHVXO010000234.1 GCA_027356675.1 Symbiobacteriaceae bacterium
CCGAAGCTGGACTTCGCCTCCATTACAGGAGGCTGGGTGGGAGCAGCCGGGAAATTCGCCAAGCCCGTCGGCATCCTCGTATTTTTGATGGGGGGGATCGCGTGGGGCTATTTATATGCCCGCTTCTGGCACTGGCATAGCCCCGCGGGCGGCATGGGGTATAGCTTGATCCCATTCGTAATCTCTAGCCTCACTGTGCTGCCGCAGCTCAACCGTTTCCAGGCACTGTCCATGCCCGGATTCATCTGGTTGCGGGTCGGTGGTCCCACCGCCATGGTGGTCAACCTGCTCGAGCATCTTGTCTTCGGGCTGGTTCTCGGGTTCTTGTATTGAGACGAGCGAAACCGTCATCCGGCCCGACGATAAGTCGGGCCGGCATTTTGCGGTCAGACACGGCGCATTAGACAGACACGGGAACAGAAAACTGAACCTCAGTATCATTGTGCAGCAGTACCTTCAGGCGGCTCCCGGCCGGCAGCGGACCGGAGTGGCCGGGCACGACTACGTAGGCGTTGGCATGGATCATGGAGCTCAAGACACCGGCGCGCTGCGCCATGTCGGTGTCGATGCGCAGTTCCCCGACCGGTCCGTTGTACACATGCGCACGCAAATAGCGCGTGAGTGGATTGGACTTGAGCACCGGCTGGTCCAACACCCCTTCAACGGCGCGGAGCCCTACCCGGGCCCGCCCGCAAAGTGTGTCCAAGAGCGGCCGCACCATCAAGTCAAAGTTGGTGATCGCCGCCGACGGATTGCCAGACAGGCCAATCACCAACCGCTCCTGCAGGAGTGCGGCGCATACTGGCGTTCCGGGCTTCATGGCGACTCGCCAGAACAACTGCCGGGCGCCCATGACCGTCAGCGTTTCGCGCACGACGTCAAAGTCTCCGACCGAGACGCCTCCGGTGGTGAGAATCAGTTCGCAGTCCAGGTGTTGGCCAAGGGCGCCGGCAATCACATCGGCCGCATCATGAGCCGTGCCCAGGTCGAGCGGAATGCCCCCGGCCGAGCGCACCAGTGCGGCGAGGCCCGGACCATTGCTGTTGCGAATTTGCCCATAACCTGGTTCGGCGCCGGCGGAGACCAGTTCATCCCCGGTGCATAGGATTCCGACGCGGGGCGGCGCGAAGACCGGTACTTCATCAATTCCGAGTGCCGCGAGCAAATTGACTTCCGCCGGGCGAACCCGATGACCGGGCCGCAATAAGACCTGACCATCGGTGACGTCTTCCCCGATTGGCGCAACGTTCTCGGCCGGTTCCACAGGTCGATAGATCATGATTCCCGCCGGTGAGACCCGTGCCTCCTCCATCCGAATGACGGCATCCGCGCCGGCCGGAATTGCACCGCCCGTCATGATGGAGGCCGTCGTCCCTGGCAGGACCGGTTCCTCCATTGGATGACCGGCCGGAATGACCCCCAGCAGTTTTAGCGTGACTGGCTGCTCACGCGTCGCCCGCCTAGTGTCGGCCGACCGGACGGCATAGCCGTCCATGCCCGAGCGCGGAAATGGCGGCAAGGGTTCAGCCGCAATAATCTCTTCAGCCACTATCAGCCCCAGGGACTCGCTGAGCGGCCGCCGCTCGATGCGCCTGGCTGGCGCGTTGCTAAGAATAAGATCGAGCGCTTCCTCTACCTGCAGCAAGGTCACTCCCTCCTCGTCCATCGCCAGTCACTTGAGCAGGCGGGTCTCCACAAAATCCGCGATGGCTGTGCTGTCATTCCAGTCAAAGACCGGTAGGTGCGTCTCTACGGGCAGATTGCCCGCCACCGCGAGGAGTTGGGGATCCGCTGCGCAGAGCAAGGATCCCTCGTTGCGAACAGTGCTGAATACCTCGATCTTCGTAAATGGGGCGCGCTTGAACCCCTCAGTGATCACCAGATCGACCGGGCCTAGCATCGCAATCGCATCATACACGGAGAATTCGCCTGCAGGCGTGCTCCGGACCACGCCAATCTGGTCCGGCCCGATTATGGCGACCGCCCTGGCACCCGCCTGCTTATGCCGCCAGGTATCCTTCCCCTCTCGGTCCATGGCAAAGCCATGAACGTCGTGCTTCAGGGTACCTATGACAAAACCGCGGTGCGTCAACTCCGCCACGAGTTTTTCCACGAGCGTGGTCTTTCCACACTTGCCACAGCCCACAATAGAGAGGACTGGTACCATAGCGACCTCCCCGATCATACCTTTCTTCAAATATACCTTTTCGAAGGACGCCGAGGTATCGGTCGCGCAACCAGTGCCCGATAGACTAAGGAGCCCGTTCCGGTGACGTGTGCCACGGCCCATTGGGACCAGTATATCGAGGTACAAGACGTAAGACCCTTGGGTGGACCGGCGACGGTCTACCCTTACTGGATTTTGTCACCCTCCTCGGGCGTTATGCATTCCATGGGGACGAGGTGACTTTCGATGTACATTCAGGTCATACGGACCGGCGAAACGCTCACCGCCGTGGCACTGCGCACAGGCACGAACGTGGAGCAACTGCTGGCGATTAATGGGCTGCCAGGTCCTGCCGTGGTGCCGGGGCAGGCCCTTCTGGTTCCCAGTACAGCGTATGTGGTGGAGCCCGGGGACACGCTGTGGTCCATATCACAAATCAGCGGGGTACCCATGCCCGTCCTGATTCGCGCGAATCCGGGAGCCGACAGAGTCCTGTATCCGGGCCGGACCCTCCGGATACCGCCAGTGCCACGGCAAACCGCAGAGATCATCGGATACTTACCTCTCACCGACCCGGGAGTCACCGCAGCCAACATCGCCCCGTGGGGCCGGCAGTTTACCTGGATCGCCGTGTTTTCCCATCTGATCACCGACCAGGGTGACCTCCCGCCGCTTGACGACACGGAAGCGATCCGCGCCGCCTATGCCGCCGGGGCCAAACCGCTCATGTCCATCGCCAATATGCGCGCGGGTGGCGCATTTGATCCGGAGTTAGCGCGCACGATGATTACAAACCCGGATGTGAGGGAGCGCCTCTTCACCAACATCCTCCGAGTCGTGGGCGATAAGGGGTATGCTGGGGTGGACTCAGACATCGAGAACATCCCGTCCGACCTCCGCAGCGAGTACGTCGACTTCCTGGCCGAACTCAAGCGGCGTCTGGGTGACCGGCCTCTCAACGTGGCGGTTCCGCCCAAATACGATGAAGTGACCTTTGGCTATGCTCGCGGTCATGACTACGCGGGAATCGGCCGTGTGGCGGACCGGGTGTATCTGATGAACTACGAGTTTCACTGGGTCGGCGGTCCGCCGGGGGCGATTGCACCGCTGCCGCAAACCCGAAGGGTGATGCTATACGCGGCATCTTTGATACCTCGGGCGAAGCTCCTGAACGGCCTCTCGACCACGGCCTACGATTGGGAGCTTCCCGACACGCCGGAAAACCGGGCACGGCCGTGGCCGGACGATGAGGCCGTGCAGATTGCCATCCGTAACGGGTCAACCATCCGCTACAGCGAGACCGACCGTTCGCCCTGGTTTCGCTACACGGAGGGCGGAAAGGAGCATGAGGTCTGGTTCGAGGATGCCCGCAGCCTCACGGCAAAGCTGCTCGTGGTGCGAGATCTGGGTTTGCGCGGGATGGGCATTTGGCATCTCGGGGCTTTGAATTCACAACTCATCAGCCTCATGGGCTCGTTCTTTTCCCCCGCTGTAGAGCGCTGTTAGTCCTTGGAGAGGACTTTCCGGGCCCGGTGCGGAATTGATAGGGACATTATTCAGGGACGGACGGTCACGACCAAGATGAAAGCCGAAATTCTCAACGCCTTCTTCGTCGGTGCCAGTAACGCGATTGCGCGGGAAATCAAGTCTCCGGTCCAACGCACCGGCTTGCATATGGCCCCTTCGAATGTCGTTACCGATGAGGTCGTCGTATACATCGCCTTCGTAGGTCAGGTACGCGGCGCGATCCTCATCGGCATGTCAATTGCGATGGCCCGCCAGCTGGCGGGCACTATGCTGGGCGAGCCCCAAGCGGAGTTGACCGAGATGGGGATGAGCGCCCTCGCCGAGTTGGGCAACTTGATTGCCGGCGGGGCCGCCATGGAACTGGAGAAGCTCAACTACCCGTGTGACATTACCCCGCCCACGCTGATGGTCGGCCGGCGCGCTCGCCTTTCGACCCTGGGACTGCCCCGGTTCGTCATTCCCCTTACCACAGCAGGTGGGGAGATGCGGATTCACGTGGCCGTCGACGTCGCCTTCACTCGGTGACAAACGGACAGCGCTACGAGCACGGCGCCGATTCGGGCGCCTGAAGCAGAAGGATTGTTCATGCCGGAAAGGGCTAAGCCAGCCGCTCCAGGAGCAGGCAGTAGGCCTTCTGTCCCTTCGCGAAGCTACTGAGCCGGAAGAACTCATCCGGGGCATGGACGTTCTCATCATCCAAGCCGAAAGCGAAGCCGACCGTATAGGTGCCGAGGGTCGTCTGGAACAGTTCGCAGACCGGGATGGTCCCGCCGGTTCGGGTGTAGTACGGCTTCTTGCCATACAGCTTCTCCAGCACTTCGGAAGCGGCCAGGTTGCCAGGGTGGTCCATCGGCATCAGGTAGGGCCGGGCAAGGCCCGGAAGCTGCCGCACGGAGACCGTCACCCCCCGGGGGGCGTGGGTCCGGACGTGGGCTGCGATCAGATCCGCGATCTGCATTGGGTCCTGGTCGGCCACCAGGCGACAGGTGATCTTGGCGTGGGCCTCGTTGGGCAGGACCGTCTTGACACCGTCGCCTTGGAAGCCGCCCCAGACGCCGTTCACCTCAAGCGTTGGGCGGGCCCAGCGACGCTCCAGCGTGCTATAGCCGGGCTCGCCGAACACGTCGGGAATCCCGAGGGTCTCCTGGTATTTCGCATCCGCGAAGGGCACCGCGGCAATCAAAGCCCGGTCCTCTTCGCTTAGCGGGCGGACGGTGTCGTAGAAACCGGCGACCAGGATCTTGCCCTCCGGGCTTCGCATGGAGTCCAGCAGCCGTACCAGGGCATGAATCGGATTCTGCACCGCACCGCCGTGGGCGCCCGAGTGCAGGTCGCTCTTCGCGCCCTTCACATCGATCTGGAAGGCGCAGAGTCCCTTGCTGCCCACCCCGATCTCGGGTTGGTCCTCGGCAAATTGCCCGCCATCAGCGCTCAGAACGAAGTCGCAAGCCAGCAACTCCTTATGGCTGGCCACAAAGGCGGGAAGCTGCGGGCTGCCGATCTCCTCCTGACCCTCGAAGAAGAACTTCAGGTTGACGGGCAGCCGGCCCTCGCCCTTCAGCATCGCCTCCACCGCCAGAATTGGCACCAGCATGTTGCCCTTGTCGTCGGAGGCGCCACGGGCGTAGACCCGTCCGTCGACCACGGTGGGCTCGAAGGGCGGGCGGGACCAGAGGTGCAGCGGATCGACGGGCTGGGTATCGAAGTGGCCGTAGATCATCACCGTGGGCTTGCCTGGCGCGTGCAGCCAGTCGCCGTATACTACCGGATGACCGCCCGTCTCCAGCGTTTGGATGTGCTCGATGCCTGCCGCGGCCATCCGTGCGACCACCCATTCGCCCGCCCGGCGCACCTCCGCGGCATGTTCCGGCAGCGAGCTGATGCTGGGGATGCGCAAGAAGGCGAGCAGTTCATCCAAAAACCGGGCCTCGTTCTCCGCCAGGTACGACTCCCACATGGCCAAGACAATTACCCCTTTCTGAGAAAAGTGGTGCACCACTACCCTCGGTAGCCATGCGCCACGCATCATGTCTTTCGAACCAGGCCACTTCTCAACGGAGAGCATTCACGGCGTCTTCATAGTCCGCCCGCTCGAAACCGATCAACACCCGTTCGCCGACCACGGTCACCGGAATCATCCTGGCACTGGTCAGGGCACGCATCTCGTGGTAGTAGGTCCGGTTGGTAAGGACGTTCCGCTCCTGCCACTCAATTCCTTTCGCCGAAAGGAAGCGCCGGGCCCGGGCGCAGTGAGGTCAGAGCGGGACGACATACATGATGATGGGTTCCGCCACGGTCAGGCCTCCTTTGTATGATGCTCCAATTCTATCATACCACGACCGATAGGGGCCCGGACAGGCAACAGGGTAGCCCTGGGCGCTCCCAGCTCACGCGCATATCCCACGTCCAACCTGGTGGGGGCCCCGCCTCCTTGATATATGACCAGACGGATGGCCCAGCGTAAGCGTCAAATAACGCCCACCGGTACCTGTAATCGGAATTGACTTCGAATAGGTACGGCGTAACGGTGAGCAGGCT
>DAHVXO010000239.1 GCA_027356675.1 Symbiobacteriaceae bacterium
GCGCCCCAGCCGGAGGGCCTGTCCCAGATTCTCGGACTCCTGAGCGAGGCCACTACGGCCCGACCCACTGGCAAGTAGTAGGAGGGGAGAACCATGCCCGCGGAGCACACCAGCAAGGAGCACCCCGGCGAAGTGGTAGACCTCTTCGCTGCGGTCAGCAGTCTGGTTATGTCGGTGGTCTCTGCCCGGGTCACCCTGGACCGGGAGACCGTCCAGTTGGCCAAGCTATACCACGATCACGAGATCCTGCGCCAGTTCCCCGTACCGGCCTTCGGCATTAGCGAGGTCACCTTGCGACTGCCCTATGCCGCAGTGGATGTGAATGCGGGCCGTGGGGGGAGCCTCAAGACCGGTGCACTGGTCGATGTGCCCCATATGCTGGTCCATGTGAACGCCGATGTACTGGCCCCGTTGCCTGAGCACGCGATTAGTTATGTTGAAGTGAAACTCTCACAGCAGACCTTGGACCTGCTGTTGGGAGCGTCCAAGCCCGAATAGGGCCTGACGGAGGCGCCACCCCCGGGGTCTGTCATCCCCGGGGGTGGTGCCGCGCTACTCCGGGGGCTGCAGTCGTGGTATCATGGACGCAGCAATCCCGGAGGTGCAAGTCGTGTCGCTCTACAACGCCGAGGCCATCGTCATCCGCGTCCGGGACTTCGATGAGGCCGACAAAATCGCCACCCTCCTGACCCGTGAGGAGGGGAAGGTCCAGGCGGTCGCCAAGGGCGCCCGTCGCCCCCGCAACCGCTACGCAGCTGCCACTCAGCTTTTCACCCAGATGAACACCGCCATGTTCCATGGGCGGAACATGGACACCCTCAGTCAGGTCGATATCGTCGAGTCCTTCCGCCACCTGCGGGAGGACCTGCTGCGCATGGCCTACGGTTCCTACGTCTGCGAGCTGATGGACGAGATGGTCCGTGAGAAGCAGCGTCTGGAGACCGCCTACCTGCTCCTCCTGACCACGCTTCACCTATTGAATACCCCCGAAATGGAACCGGAGGCAATCCTGCGGGCCTACGAGCTTAAGCTGATTGCGATCCTCGGTTTTCGGCCCAACCTGGAGGACTGCGTTTCTTGCAGCCAGGGCCTGGGGACCGGCCCCTCGGTCCGGTTTACCCCGGCGCTGGGCGGGGCGCTTTGCCCCAATTGCTCCGGTGAGGGCGAAGCCGTAC
Organism: Symbiobacteriaceae bacterium; assembly: GCA_027356675.1. The sequence continues at coordinate 1,176 of DAHVXO010000239.1, forward strand.
ACCGCATCTCCCGCGGCACCCTCGAGACCATGAAGCGCCTCCTGGACGGGGACATCCGTCGGGCCCATGTCATCCGCATCACCGGGGACCTGCTCAGTGAGATCGACCGCGTGCTCACGGATTACATCGCTGTGCGGTCGGAGCGCCGGCTCAAGTCCAAGGAGTTCCTGGACTCGTTGCGACCGGTCTAGGCCGAATGTTTAGGCACTGCCGGGAGGGGACATAATCCCTTCCGGAGGGATGATGCATGTTCGCCGCCTTTGCGCCTGTCCGCTTGACCGACCTGGGGCCCCGTGATGGGCTGATGCGTGGCGAAGTGGGACGGCTCCACTTTGAGGTCCGCCTGACCCGGGGTCCGGTCTCCTATGGGATCGACCCGTCCACGCTTTATAAGGGATACGGCCGCATCGCTCGGTTGGTGCTCTACGAGCCGGTGCCAGGTACCGGAGTCCACCGCAAACTTGCCCTCTTCGACCGGGGCTGGGCCTACGGGCGTAAGCAGCACCTTGCCGCGCTGCGGCCCCTGGTTGCCTTTCTGGAGCGGACATAGCGAGTTGGCGCAGTGGCGCAGGAAGCGGGTGCCGGCAATGGCGGATCGCACCTGCGCTTGCGCGACTGCCCGAGGGGCATATTCGCCGTCCCCGGCCTTCCTACGTGATTATTCCCAATCAGGATCCATTTGGAAGAACCCGACTGACTCTATCGTACAAGGGGAAGGCCGGTGGCTACACATGCGATTCATAGACCAGGTGGTACTGGTGACCGGCGCCGCCCGCGGAATTGGGCGTGCGGTGGCAGCAGCGTTCGCAGACGAGGGTGCCCGGGTGATCGGGGCAGATGTCGCACCCGGCGAGCCGCTCTCTGGCGTGACCTACACCCAGTGTGACGTATCGGATGAGGCCCAGGTCCAGCAACTGATGGCGGGCATTGGCCCGGTCCTCCATGTGCTGGTCAACAACGCCGGGGTCTCGCAGTTTGGACCGCTCGAGACCACATCGGTGGCCCAGTTTGACCGGGTCATCGCCATCAACCTGCGTGGTTCGTATCTCTGTGCCCGTTACGCCGCGCCCCTGCTACGGGCGGCGAGCGGAGCCATCATCAACATTGCATCTACAAGGGCGCTCATGTCGGAGCCTGGTGGTGAGGCTTACGGCGCAAGCAAGGGCGGGCTGCTAGCCCTTACCCACGCCCTCGCAGTCTCGCTGGGGCCGGACGTCCGGGTCAACGCCATCTCTCCCGGGTGGATCGACGTGAAGGGTGCGCCACTTACAGCGGCCGACCACGCCCAGCATCCCGCCGGTCGAGTCGGGCAGCCGGCGGACATCGCTCAGGCCTGCCTGTTTCTGGGGTCGGCGAAGGAGGCGGGCTTTCTCACGGGCCAGAATCTCGTCATCGACGGCGGGATGACGAAGCGGATGATCTACATCGAGTAGCCGCGCACGACCAACGAGCCGCCCACCGAGAAGGTGAGCGGCTCGCTGTCATTCGCAAGTGGGGCGACCGGTCATGTACTCGCGTACGGCAAACCGGCCGCAGCGGCCTTCCGGCGACGTGGTGCCAGGCCGTGCGGTGCGTTTAAATAGAGACCATCATCTGAGATGGCAGCCGGTTCAGCTTCGTGGTTGGCCAGTGCCTGGGACCACCCACGTCTAGAGCAACGCCCGGAACGACTGTAGGACCTTTATGTAGTTGGCACGTTCGTACGCAGCAGGCTCGGCCACATGCATCTGGCTCATGCTGCCCCGCATCTGCGTAACGGAGCGGTACTCCTTTGCTTCCATCCAGCGGACCATGCCGTCCAGGATCTCCCGGATGCGACCGACCCCGCCGGAGAGCAACTCGGAGGCCAGCATCGTCACCTTCGCGCCGGCCATCAGGCCCTTGAGGACATCCGCGGCGGTGTGGACGCCGGAGGTAATCGCCAGGTCCACCGGCACCCGGCCGTAGAGGATGGCAGTCCAGGTCAGCGGCAGCCGCAGATCGTTGGAGGTACTGAGCATCAGGTTCGGGACGACCTCCAACTGTTCGAGGTCGAGGTCGGGCTGGTAAAAGCGGTTGAAGAGGACCAGTGCATCGGCCCGGGCTTCGACCAGCCGCCGGGCCATGTAGGCCGTGGCGGTGAAGTATGGACTCAGCTTGATGGCGACCGGGATCGAGACGTTCTTTTTCACGTCCCGGAGCACTTCGACGTGCATGTCTTCGATCTCAGCGCTCGAAAGCCGCGGGTCGGTAGGGATGTAGTAGACGTTCAACTCCAGAGCATCGGCGCCGGCCTCCTGAATCAGGCGGGCGTATTCGATCCAACCGCCGGTGGAGACGCCGTTCAGGCTGCCGATGATCGGCACACTGACAGCGTTCTTTGCCTGCGCGATCAGTTCGAGGTACGCGTCCGGGCCTGTGCTGTAGCTGGTGGCTTCCGGGAAGTAGCTGAGCGACTCAGCAAAGCTGCTCGTCCCGAGGCTCAGGTAGTGGTCGAGGTAATGGCTTTCCAGGGTGAGCTGCTCCTCAAAGAGCGAGTGCATCACCACGGCGCCGGCCCCGGCCTCCTCCAGACGGCGGATCCCGTCCAGGCTCCGGGACAGGGGAGACGCGGCGGCCACCACTGGGTTCGCCAGGGACAGGCCCATGTAGCTCGTGGTCAGGTCCATACTCCTAGCCCTCCTTGCCACGGGGTGCACTGTAGTCGAGTTTCGCCATCTGCTCGTACCTGTGCCACCACTTTAGGTGTAATTCTTCAGCGGGACCTCAGGTCCCGTACATTCAAGCTGCAGGGGGTTTTTTCCTTCTGCCTTCAGCTGCGGGTAGAAGCGATCGGATTAACACGTGTCTCGGCACAGCCCAAGTTGAGGGGCCTGAGTATTGGCGGATAATGCCGGCCACTGGTAGCCGCAGTGCGACACTGGATCTCAGTGTGCCGATAACTGGGGCTTAACAATGACTTGGTAAGATAACTGGTATCAACAGCCTGTCTTCTTACGGTGAGGGACAAGTCATGGTCATGATCCGCAAGCTGCGGGAAGTTCTGTTTTCGTCGCAGACCCCGCCATTCGGCGCAACCCTGTGGGACAAGCCTTTCCATACTTCGGTGGTCGTAAGACGCGTTGAGGGCGCCCTGGGGTGCGGTCGGTTTGTGGCCCTGATTTACCTCGATCTGGTAGGGTTTCGGGAGTTGGAACGAAGCCTCGGCCCCGTGGTGGCACGGGGGATTCTCTCCTGCATGGAAAACGCCCTGCAGGCATTCGCACCCGCCCTACCTCCCGGGGCGCAGATAGCAATCCAGAACCTCTGGGGCGATGATTTCGCCGTATATGTAATCCTCCCGGAGCGACCGGCGCCCCAGTGGTTGGATGACTTGGCCCACGCTCTCATCGCTGCCGTGCGAGGGCGAGTACGCCGGGAGTACCCGACGCTAGACGAACTGCAGGTGCATTTGGCCCATACCCTTATCGACGGGCAGGGCGGCGTGGCGTCGAGCCTTATCTACCAAGCCCTCCAGCGCGCCATGCAGGTTGCGAAAGGTACTCTCAGCCCGGAGGCGGTCAGCGCCTTGGGGGAGTTTCAGGAGCTGGTGTCTACGTCGCTGCTTCGGAGTGTCTACCAGCCCATCGTCTCCCTGGCCAGTGGTAGCGTGCTGGGCTGGGAGGCGCTTATCCGGGGGCCGGAGGGGACCCGCTTCCAAAACCCGGAGGCGCTCTTCCGCTTCGCTGAAGAGTACAACCAGATGTGGCACCTGGAACGGGCTTGCCGCCAAGCCGCCATCACCGACCTGACCGGCCTTGCCTGTGACCAGAAGCTCTTTCTTAATGTGAACCCGCAGACCATTAATGATCCCCACTTCACAGGCGGGGAGACCATGGCGCTCGTTCAGTCTCACGGCCTCCAACCCCACAACATAGTCTTTGAGATCACCGAGCGGACGTGGATCAAGGACTTTCCAACCTTCCGCCGCACGCTTGAACACTATCGGAGTCAGGGTTACCTGGTAGCCATAGACGATTTGGGGGCCGGATACTCCAGCCTGCAGTCTGTTGCCGAACTGCGTCCGGACTTCATCAAACTGGACATGTCCCTCATCAAAGGGATTCACGCCTCTTCCGTCCTGCGCGCGATCGTCGAGACGTTTGTCACTTTCGCCGTCAAGACTGGATGCGGTCTTATCGCCGAGGGCATTGAGACCCGGGAAGAACTGCGGGCTCTGGCCGACCTGGGGGTGCCGTTCGGGCAGGGATACCATCTGGCCCGCCCTGGCACCCCTCCCCCCAATCCGACGGATACGGCCAGAAACCTCATCCTCCGAATCTCTCGGGAGCCGCGGCACCGGCAATCCCTGGATGTGCCGGTGGATTCGCTCGTCGAATCTGCAGTTGTAGTGGGTCCGGAAACACTGGTGCGCGAAGTCGCCGACCTGCTGAAAGCGGACGAAGGGCTTGAGGGTGTCGTTGTAGTGGACGGGACGCAACCGATAGGCGTCATCATGCGAGACCGACTCTTCCGGCAATTGGGGAAGCCGTATGGTATAGCTCTCCACTACGACCGACCCGTCTCTAGCATGATGTACCAGGGCTTTCTCATGACTGAGACAGGCATGACGCTGGAGCAGGTGTCGAGGCAGGTGATGAGCCGGGAACTGGGCCACCGCTATGACTACGTGGTAGCAGTTGAGGGGAGAGCCTATCGCGGGGTTATCTCCGTCCACCGGCTGCTGCTCTATTTCACTGACGCCAAGCTCACCATGGCCCGCCACGCCAATCCGCTCACGGGCATGTCTGGGAATCACGTCATTCATGATGAGCTGATGGGCCGGTTGAAGAGCGGGCATCCGTTCACTGTCATCTACGCGGACCTGGACGCCTTCAAGGCGTTCAATGATGTCTACGGCTTTCAAGCCGGCGACAAGGTGCTGCTCTTTGCAGCCCGGCTGATCGCCCGCATGACAGCCAAGTATGGGGAGAAGAGCGGCTTTGTTGGCCACGTGGGAGGCGACGACTTCGTCATTATCGTGGAGCCGGAGCACGCCGAACCGCTCTGCCGTCACCTGATTGGCGGCTTTGACCGCCTCGTTCCCAGGTTTTACAGCCCGGAGGAGCGCAAGGCCAAACAGATGCAGGGATACGACCGATTCGGCGCCCGTGCCATGCTACCTCTAATCTCCATCTCCCTGGCGGGGGTAGATGTCACATCGGACCGGTACGCTATGCCGGATGACATCTCCCGAGCGGCGGCACAGGTGAAGCGACAGACCAAGGCCCAGCCAGGGAGCGCTTTCGTCCGAGCATGACATAGGCCCGGTGTGGCATCGCAGACCTCAATAGCGTCCAGGCCGTCACCTCCGGCAAGCGGGCCAATCTATGTCTACGAACACATGTGCACCAAGTGATGAGCAAGAAGTTTCAGGACGCCACCGTCAAGAAGATTGGCTTCATCCCGGTCCCCCCTCCTTCAATTGCAGCATCGCATCGGGAGGTAGTAGTCTCCATGAGGTGGCAAATCCTGATCGTCAGTGCCGACGCTGTTACCTCAGCGCTGATTTCCAGCCATTTCGCCAGGGCGGGCTACGAGGTTCTACCCGTGCAGACTGCAGCGGAGGCGCGTGAACGTGTCAGATCGCAGTCGGTCCACCTGGCGATTGCGGAGGCTACCCTACCTGACATGACCGGGTTGGAACTCTGCGGGCGGCTCCGGAGGGAATCGGCCCTGCCGTTCTTGCTCCTGGCGGACCCGGTAGCCGAAGTAGATTCGGCGACTGCCTTCGAGGCGGGGGTGGATGATTACCTCACCGAGCCTATCAGCGTCCGCGAACTCGAAGTTCGGGTAAAGGCCATCTTGAGGCGTACGGAGGCCCATCCACCGGCAGACGGGGCTGAGACCATTCGGTGCGGCCCGGTAACCATCGACCGGGTGGGACATGGGATCACTTGCCGAGGCCGATCGGTCCAGCTTACCCAGACTGAATATCGGATCTTGACGGTGCTGGCGCAGTCGCCCGGACGCGTATTCACGCGCGACGACCTGATGGTGATGGTGAATCGTACCAGGCCCCCCATCAAGGCCACCGGGCTAAACCGCCACATCCAGAACCTGCGGGCCAAGCTTGAGGAGGACCGCTCTCATCCGCGGCTGATTGAGACCGTAGCGGGGTTTGGCTATCGCTTTCGCATCGCCGGCAGCCCTTGAATCGTGCGATCCTGCGAGACGGCTACCAGGCCGACGGGTAACTAGTTGCACACCATGGAGAACGAGTTGTAGTTGCCATACGGGCCCGTAAAGCAGGGCTCCATTGGGAGACGCCGGTGACGGACAGGGCGGGCCGACGTTGCGCACCGGCGTTCAGGAGGGCGATCAGTACCGTCAGGGCTGCCATGACCAGTACGAGCACCGTCACGGCCTGCAGCGTCAGCATTCCCTTGCCCATCATGTGGAAGAGCTTCGCCCACTTCGCCCGGAAAGACCGCCTGCGCGTCTTTTTCGCGCGTTGATCTTTTGATAGATTTCATGAGTAGTTGAAGACCCTTCAGCGCGATGATACGGTCGATACCATGTTCATGCAGACCCAGCCACCGTCGGTCAAGGAGGCAACCTACCTCCTGTTGGTGGCGATGTACCTGGAGCGAATCGGGGACCACGCCACCAATCTACCCGAATCCTTCATACAACGCAAACGCTCCCGTAAGGCCAAAATAACGCCCTGTTATCACTCCCCACATACCATTGACAACGTAGTCAGCGGAAGCACAGCGACTTTCGCAGTTCGGTTCATCCATTTGAAGGAGGTCACCCGAATGCTGCGTACCCGTTTTACGACCCTGGCCGTGCTGATGGTCATCGCCGCCCTGCTGGTTTCGGCGTGTGGCGGATCCACTGCCCCTGTCTCCAAGCCCGGAGAGACCCAGCCGGCAGCGCCTGCTCCGGCGGCGAAGACCGACCCGGTGCTGCTCAACGGTGCAGGAGCCACGTTCCCCTTCCCGATCTACTCCAAGTGGTTCACAGAGTACAACAAGCTCGAGCCGTCCATTCAGATCAACTACCAGTCCATCGGCAGCGGCGGCGGGATCAAGCAGATCACGGAGCAGACCGTCGACTTTGGTGCCAGCGATGCGCCCCTGAAGGACGAACAGCTAAAGGCCGCCCCCCGCGAGTTGCTGCACATCCCGACTGTGCTGGGTGCTGTGGTCGTGACCTATAACGTCCAGGGCCTACAGACCGGACTGAAGCTGACCCCCCAGATCATAAGCGGCATGTGGCTGGGCACCATCACCAGGTGGAACGACGCCAAGATCGCCGCGGAGAACCCGGGAGTCACGCTTCCTGCGAAGGATATCGTCGTCATCAGCCGCTCAGACGGTTCCGGCACGACATCGGTCTTCACCGATTACCTTGCCAAGGTCAGTGCAGACTGGAAGAACAAGGTGGGTGCGGGAACGTCGGTCAAGTGGCCCGTCGGACTCTCCTCCAAGGGTAACGAGGGCGTATCCGGGCAGGTCAAGCAGACCGATGGATCGATCGGCTATGTCGAACTGGCCTACGCTGAGCAGACCAAGCTTCCCTACGCCGATATTAAGAACAAGGCCGGCAAGTACGTCCGCCCCTCGCTGGACTCCGTAACTGCCGCAGCAGCAGGTACAGCGAAGAACATGCCCGC
>DAHVXO010000266.1 GCA_027356675.1 Symbiobacteriaceae bacterium
GTTTAGGACCTCCCCGTTTTCCATGTAGAGCGGAAGCCCCTGGAAAAGTCCGAGTTCCAAGGTCACGACCGGCCGGTGGCGGGCCCACCGCTGCCGCTTGAAGTCCCACGTCAGGATAACGGGGCCTTCGTCGTACGCCCAGAACTCCATTACCTCGCCCCGAGGGTCGGCAACAACCTTTCCTCCGTTGGAAGGCGAATGGGCGCTGGTGACTGTCCCAGCCTGGCCATCCCAGTCGGTCACCTCGTAGGTGTGGCCGAAATACTCCTTGCCTGTGCGGACGTCCTGGACGGCCGCCGTTCCGGCGTAGACATCGCCACTACCTGTCACCGTCGTGCCAGGCTTGTCCCAGTCCAGCACCCCCATCGTGCCATTTCGACCCGACCAGTTCGGCCGGATGTCCTGCACAACCTGTGCGCCGTTGGCGATGTGGGTGGCACCGGTGACTGTCCCCGCCCTCCCTTCGAATTCCGCGACGCGGAAATGTGAAAGGTGACGGTTGGCGCTCTGCGGAACCCGCAGGTCCTGTATGCAGGCCTGGCCGGAGCCAACACCTTTGTGCGTTCCGTCGACGGTGCGGCTGGGTTGGTCCCACGGCTGCACCTTGTACTTGGAATCATGACGGACACCGTTTGGCGCCGGCGGCAGGGCCAGATTTGCGGGCACTGCGGGCATCGGAATCTCGTCAGGTCCGGGCGGATCTTCTGGACCGCGATCATCAGCAATCGCCGCCATTCCGCTGCCAAGCCGGCTGCCCGTAACCGTCGAATAGGGGCCGTCGGAGGGGAGAACCAAGTATTTCTTGGCGTGGGTATCGTCGCTGGCGTGCCGGACGCGAACGTCGAGCACGTCCTGAGCGGCGTCCCCCGGCATGTGGCCGGGAACACGTTCGTCGGCCACTGCCCCCATCCCATTGCTGCGGGAAACCGAAGTGTTTCCGGTGACGGTGAGCGAAGGCTTATCCCACTCACCAACGCGCATGAAGTTGTCCCGGGCCTGCGGGACCCGAAAATCGGGCACCGGCATGGGCGGGGCACCCGGTACACCGACCGGCATGATGTAGTAGGGACCACGGCCGTACTTCGGTGTCGGGTCTTCACTGGCGTCGATGGGCTGCCCATGGGGTCCAAGAAGAACCAGGCGCCCGGCTTTGAAGTCCTCGTAAACCTTCTCCAGATCCCGCCAGTCGCCACCCGCGGGGATGCACGCGAGCCGGAACCAGGTGATCCAACTCAGCTTAGGCATCCGGCCCATGGGACCCAGCGCCGGGTGTCCAGGCGGCGGGAGCTGACCGATCACGTCGCCGACGGTTTGCATCGGCTGCGGCCGTACCTCATGTACCCAAGAAGCACACTTCTTCGGGTGGCGGGCGCCCAGGAGGAACCGTTTCCGGTGCTGAGCCAATCCACCGATCGGACCACAGTCGTGAAAGCCCATGACGGGATCGGCATAGCCGAAGTCCATCAACAAAGCGACGATTTCGTTCAGCAGCGCCTTGCCGCGCTGCGCGATTCGGGGAACGTTCTCCAGAATGATCAGCGCGGAGGGGTCATCCCTAAACGCTACGAGGTGCAGCAGGATGCCGCGGACGGTCAGGTTATTGAGGGCCCAATACTTGGGCGACTCTGCGGCACGCTTCCCCAATAGCCCACTGAATCCCTTACAAGGGGGAGACAGAAAGACTACATCTGGGGCCTTGAACCCGCACATACGCCGGATATCCTCCGGCGTCACTTCCTTCCAATCCGCCGGCGGGTCCACCCGCCGCAGCAGTTCAAACCAGTTCCCGCTGATGTTGAGGAAGCGCCCTTGCTCTTCCGGCTGATCCGTTCGCCTGAACGTCGAGATGATGACGCCGCCGGCCCGGTCTGGGTCCTTGCGGATGGCCTCGAGCTCGGCGATTCTGGCCTTGTCCTCGATCTTCTTCGACCAGCGGGAGTGGAAACAGACGTACTGGTGATAACTGAACAGGTCGAGCTGCGTTGCCTTATCACCGGTCAGCAGTGGATAGTCCGCCACTGCCAGCGGGTCGCAGTCGAATGCGGCTACAGTCCGCAGGCTGCCGAGCATCCCTCGGAACTGGCGCCGGGCCTTCTTTGAGCCACGGCCACCACCACCGCTTCCGCAGTAGTAGTGGACAATGGTGTACTCCTTTAGCTTTAGGTCCGACTGTTCTGGGGCTTCCAGTACTGCTGCCAAATAACAACGCCTCCTGCATGCCGGCCCCCAGGGGCCGGATGTTACATCGCGGCCCCGAGTTACCGGAGCAGGAACCTTTGTGATTAACGACTGCCAGACATCTGGTCGACCTTACGCGACCGCCCTCAGGGGACGTACAGGCTGGCCAAAAACCAACTTGCCGCACGGAAGCTCTGCAAGCCTATCGAAACCAGCACCGCGGTAGAGCCCGCCATCATGACCCACGGACGGGTCTGTAATCGCCAGCAACCAGCGCGGCCGGGCACGAATGTTGGTGCCCCTCACCGGGCCGTATTTGGCGTTGACCGCCTCGATATGGTTTGACCAGTCCCAGAATACCCGCCGGGTAATCTCCCGTAGGATTGCGGGGGTCAAGTCAGTGATGGTCGGGTACCGCAGGTCGTCGGCCACCCAGTTTCGACCAATCTCCAAGACCTCATAGGGATGGTCATACGGAAGGTCGGCCGGGATGCTGCTCTTTAGGGCGAACCGCACCATGACGGCCGCAGCCGGGTATGGCGGGTCCACCGAGCGCAGCGCCGGCAAGTGGAGGATGTAGTGCATCCTGACGGTGTTGGGTGGGAAGGGGTTCTTCCCTGGCTTGCGGGGCTTGATGTAGTGGAGATAGCGCCACACGTAGTTGCAGCGGAAGATCTGGTCTTCCGTGCGAGCCACTTGCAGGTAATCTCGCACTGCCGAACGCACCCACCCTCTACTGCGGGGTTTGCCTAGCAGGATCCCGTTTGGGCCGAGGTAGGAACTTATGGAACGGGCCGTGTTTACCCGGGAGCCTTTGATCTCCTCCGGGTACAGTAGGGCGGGCGCCGTGGCCTCACGCAACACAACCTCTCCTTCCCCCATGTGGGTGAGTAAAACTGGCTCACTGTGAGCCGCCAAGTTGGGCAGTCAACGTTACCCCAAGGTGACCCGGTACCGGGCTAAGGTGCAGGCTCGGGGATCGTTATGAACTTCCGTGATCATCTGCAGTTCCGGCGCCCAATACTTGACCCGGGCACGTAGGGGCGGACTGGCCGCATGGACCTTCAGCGTAACGGTGCCATCACGATGCACAACCACGGACTCCGCAATCGCCCTCAGACGCTGCATGAGATCGTGTGGCCATGCTCGGTTCTGACCAGGAGCAGTCCCTGGTCCGGGTGTCTTGCTTGCCACCCGAGAACGCCTCCTTCCCCGGTGCCTTTGCGCACCTGCGGGTATAACAACAAAAAAACCAAGGAGCGTCCTCACGACGTCCTTGGTTGATTAACAGTACCTGCGGGCGCAGCCCGATCTTTTCCGCTGGAGTGCGGCAGACTTCCTGAGAGCAGGGACCACTGGCGTGGTCACTCAGGAACATGACTATCATACCATACATATCACCTGAATGTGAACTGTATCAAAAGACAACGAGGCGCCCGATGATGGGTGCCTCGTTTGTGTGTCTATGTGCTCCGGGTGTTCCAGGCAACACGCTCCCGGGCGGCGTCAAACCTTCCGGTTGAGGTCGTGACATACGCAGACAGGTCGCCTGGTCGTTCGCTGCGCTGAACGAGTACGCTGGGTGCGCAGACCGCATCCTCGTAGGCCACGATCAGCACGCGTGCGAATTTCACCAAGGCGTGCCACTCCTCTGGAATATAGAGTTCGCCAACGGCCAAGACCGGGCTCTCGACCGCTGTTGCCACAGCCTCGCGGCAATCTGGGGGGCAAACCGCCTCCCGGTACCAGAGGGATGCGGCAATCATGTCCGGATGGCCGGGATCGCCCGGCACGTCGAACTGATGCGTAAGCCTGGACAGGTACCGTTCCAAGCGGAACTCTTCGCACTTCCGGATACAGAAGATCACCCATCGGTTGACGAGTTCCTGGATGGCTTTGGCCGCCGACCGGTCCTCTGCAGGTCCCAGTAGGGCGGTCACCTCCACCCATTGGCTGGAGGCTTCTCCATCGTTAGTACCAACCTTGGCCGGGGCAGATTCAGCCACCCGCTGGGGCTCAGCGGTCGCTTGGGCTCGGTGCCCGGTATCAGGCCCAGGAGTCGAAACGTTTGCCGCTTCAAAGAAACTAAGCTGCTGAACAATCAAGCGACGTCACCTCCGCGCCCGGCCCACCAGGGCCGAGCGTTCAAGCGCTACGGCCCTGCATAAGGGCATGGTCGGGGATGTACCCTTGGATCGTTCTACAGCCCCACGATACGAAGCTGTTGCTGGGTTGGCACGGGGCGGCACCAGGCTGCCTGGACGAATTCGCTGCCACAGCGGGCGACGACGTCGACGGGGAACGAGAGCTGGGCCGTGCCTGATGCAACCTGCTCCTGCCAGCCTACGATTTGCAGGATAGCCAAAGAGGTGAGTTCGTCCCAGGGAATCTCTCCATGAGCGACCTTCACCCGACCGAGAGGTGTCCAAACGGATCGCCCGGCCCGGGCCCGCGTCCACGTCCCGGCATCACAACTGCTCGACTCTTCCAGGTTCATGGACCCGAGGACGTGGTCGGCAGCCTGTTTCCGGATGCGGACCTGGATCTCCCGAATACGTGCCCGGCGTGCCTTTTCGTCCTTGATTCGGGTATGACCCCCAATCGCGATGTAGGGGTAACCCCTGTCCAGTAGCCAGGTGAGGTAATCCAACGGCATGTCAATGTGAAACGTCGGTGTAGGTGTAAGGCCCAACTGTTCCGACCGCAAGAGATACCCTCGGTTTACTTCGACCCCGGCGCCCGGCTGGTCGGGTTGGACATACCAGACCAGCAAGTCCTGGTGACCCGATACAAAGGCCGCCCAAGCACCGAAATCGAGCTCGGACCCCTGCAACCAGGCCTGGTAGCCACCACTGTCGAGGGCGACCAGCAGATCATGCTGCTGGACCTGCTCCCGCCACTCCCGGCGCCGGCGCACGGCAAAGAAGTTCGCCAGCATCCGCTTTCCGCCCAGCGTAGAGAGGCGCTGAAGGTCGGATCGGTGCCCATCCGCACCTGCGAACCAGAACTGAGGGGTTCGCCTGTACAGGCGGCACATGCCCGTTCGGAGCCGGACCCGACGGAGCTCGGCACCAAGGCATGCTGTGAGGATGCCCAGGATTGCCGACGTAGCACGCACTGGCCCTTTCATAAGGCGATCGCGGTCCATGTAGCCGTAGATGACCAGCACCAAGACGGCCCGGTGCACATCCCGCCAGGGAACGACCAGGTTCCCAGTTTGCAGAGTCCGCCCCTGATTCAGGACCACCCGCTGGAGGCCGGTAACCGTTCGATAGGCCAGCTGGCGACCCAGCCGCCGCTGCACCCGGCGGTAGACCTGGTGCGCCTCCCGTCGGGCCCAGCGCGGGATAGTATGGAGCATTCCGGTCATGCCCGGCCTTGGGGGAGCCTGAAAGGTTGCAAGGGGAGAGCGGCGGGCGTGCTCCCGGCGCCATGTTCTTGCGTTAGCCAAAACGTTACCTCCTCCCCTCCCGCCCTACGGGCGAGAGGGGTTAATCTCTCGCCCATAGGGGCGGTAGGGGCGGCGGAAACCACATCAACCGGCGGTGAGGGCTCTTGCCCACCCACGGGTCGGATCCCTACAGGTAAGGGCCAGACTGGCCGGCTACCTGGACTCCCGTTTGTGTCGGGTCGGAACCCTTGTACTCCGGCGTCAACCGTGCCAATTCAATGGCTTCTTCCGCATTGGAGGCAGGCACGTAGTTGATTAACAGATCCGGCGGGAACGCTACCGACCAGGCCCCCCCGGTAAGACATGCGGTCGGCTCACTGACCTCGTCGCCCCGGATTTGAAAGCCATTGGCCTGGCGAATCACGGGGCGATTTTGTGGGTCACGCTGCACCAGTTCGCCCTTGTGCAGCTGTCCGCACACCGTACGAATAATCACGACGTAAGCCCTCCTATTGGGCGCCACGATGAATGCCAAGGGGAGCCCCGGGCACATCACTCGGCTGCAGATTAACGGTACCTTCGTGGCCATCCTGGTAACGAGTGCTCGCCACCGCCACTCTCCCACTCCCAACAGCCGGTCCGGGCCGCCCAGGGTGGTTCTGCACCCTTGCCTGGGCATTACAGGGCCAGGCGGAGTTGGGGGTTTTGGGACTCTTCTGCCTCACGGTTCAGGCGGAATGCGATGTTCCGCGGGTGCACGTCCACCTCGCCTAGTCGCAGGTTGAAGGCCTCCAAATCAAAAGGGGTCCCGCTGCGGCAGCCTAACCTGCCTGACTGCACCAACTCATCCCACAGCTGGCCAAAGCCGCCGGGAAGACCCCGCCACGGCACGCCGATCCGTTGCTCTGTAATAACCCACTCTGCAAGCGCCTCCGGAGCGATCTCGCCCAGCAGGTACTTGTCTTCGCTGCCAGCCAGGGGGCAACCGGAGCAGGCGCACCGGCCAAACCCCATGAGATAGACGGGGTTGATAGGCGCCCGCAGCCAGAGTAAGAACTCCCAGACATCCTGAATGGTCCAGTCGATCACCGGACGATGCGTCTGGCGAAGGAGTTCAGGGCTCCTTGACTGCAGCGGTAGGTCCTTACGGGCATCGCTCTCGGCGCGTCGCTCTCCAGCAAACGTGATGGGGGCAGGAGCCAGCTCCGTGTAGGGCTCCAGGTTGCGGAAAGCAGGGCGCCCGCCCCGCAGCCGCTCTTGACCAAAACCCTGCAGGTCCATCCAATCTCTCATGGGGATCAGCTTGGTCTCCTTGGTACAGTGCCGCATGGAACGCTTCGGCCAAATCGGAATCCGATTACGCAGCAAGGTGTGGATTCCCTCCGAGTCCGCCGTGTGGATCGGTACGCCAATCCAGTCCCGAAAGACAGGCAGGTGATCATAAGAGGGTTTTAGCTCGTCGTGCGTGTTGGCAAACAGCCCAATGAGCTGTTCTGGCGAGTACCACATCCGAGCGAGAGCGAAGGAGGCGGCGGAGTCCTTGCCGCAACTGTAACAGATGATCCCGGACTGGTCCGGGGCGAGAACCGGCAGCCGCTCAAGGCTCGCCTTTATCCGCGCCACCAGCGCTGGACGCAACTCCCCATCTGCTTGCGCCTGAGCCAGACGCAGCCTCCACTCGTCACGGCCACGGTCTTCCATCCGTGAACTCGGCCGATAGTCTGCCGGGAACCTAATGCGGTACTCCCGCTCGCTACCGGCCGGCGCACAGCCGACGCCGTCAAACAACGATACCTGGTGGACAGTGCCTGACATGAATGACCAACGCCTCCCCCCTCCCACCCCTTGGGTGAGAGGGTAGTTTCTCTCACCCAGGGGGCACGGATCAGCGGGGCCTGCTACGCCGCCTCGTCACTGCCAGATTGGCTTGAGCTGAGCAGCATGTGGACCTGCAGTTGGGCGTTCGGCCATTGGATCTGTCGATGTGGTAATGTCCCTGCCGCCGCTTGCTCGATCCGATCGACCGCGACGGCAACATACTCCCTTACCAGGTCTGCGCCCGCCCCCTGCCGGGCCCAGATGAAGGCCGAGACCAAAGAGGTTCCAACCCCCATGGTGCCATCCATCACGAGGTCACCTGGACGGGAACGGGATAGGACCACCCTGGAAGCCAACTCCAGGGGGAATTGACAGGGATGAATTGTTTTCTCGCAATGGTTTGAGTTGACTTGGGGGATGGCCCAGCACGGGCCGTCCCCTTCTGGGACAAACTCCGGCATGAAAACGGGGTTGTCGGTACGAGTGTAGAAAATCACCGATTCGTACCGGCCGCTGAACCGCTTCGTGCAGTGAAGCCCATGCCGGAAGTACCATGTCACGCGGCGGTGGACTTTGAAGCCCAACTCCATAAACGCGCTATGGAAGAGTTCATCCAGGGGCACGACGGCACCGTGATACGCGTTCGATGGTGACCCGGAATAGACGTAATTCCCGACCTGCCATGCGAACGTGCCATCGTCCGCCAACCTGCTGGCGCACCGCTGAATGAGATCGACAATGTCATCACGGTACTCTCGCAGGCTGCGCCGGCGCTCGTAGACCTCGCCAATGTTATAGGGCGGACTAATCAGGATGAGCTGCACCTTTTTTTGCGGTACCTGTTCGGTGAGGTCCCGGCAATCGCCCCAATGCAGGGTGACCGGGGCACCATCTTGCCGGTACCGGGGCTGGACATGCGGGCTTGCATCCGCAGCTGGCTGGGTCTCACCGACATCCAACTGCAGCGCCGCCTGATAGCGGCGGGCGCCCACCGGCAGCCGCCAGACAGGATCGACCACCAGCGGGAGAGTGGCCGCCTGATCAGGCACGCTGGGTAACTCAAACGTGACCTCACGGCCAAGGCCCTGAACCATCTCCCACGCACCGCCAGCCGGATCCAGCACGCAAACGGTGCCGCCCGGGGGAACAAGAGCCAAAGTCAGGCGCTTGACCACAGTGGGTGGGAACACGGGCCACGCTTCCCGTTGCTGGGGGTCAATCCAGAAGACATCACCGGGGTTCTTGCCGTCAGGGTTGCAGCTGAGCTTCCCCTTGTTCGGCCCCTTGTAGTGCTTCTTGCCCGTGTACCGTTGCTTGATACGCACCTCCGGCGGCAGGTCGAAGTAGTACCCCTCCGGGCGTGTAAACCAGAGGACCGCCCGGTGGCCACTGTCGTCGACCGTGAGGGAAGCTCCTGGATCGGCAGGATCCTGCCCGAACATGCACAGAATGCGGTTGCGCATCACCAGCCCGCACTTGCGGAGCACCGGGCCGAGCATCAAATCGAGTGCAGGGCGCCCGTCAAGTTCCCAACTGACCTGCCAACACAGGCTGCCTCCCGGGGCGAGGGCGCCAATTGCCTGTTGGATACGCTTCTCCTCTCGGGAAAGCCAAGCATCCAGTGAATCTCCGGTCTCCCAGCGAGGAGCGGCCACGATCAAGTGCGGCGCCGGATACGTGCCAGTTTGCATAACGAAGACCTCCGTGGCCCGCGACGGGGCGGTGTTGTTACGAAGCCAGCAACCCTTTAGCCACGTACCCGGGCGAAAGAGCTGCCTCAGCCTCGTCAACGGTAAGTGCCCGCACTGCAAAGCCCGTGAAGCCGGAGCGATTGGCATAGTAGGTCTCGTTAGAGATCCGCCTGGCTTCCCGGACCGTCCACCGGTCCAAAAGCCGTTCCCACTGTCCCCTGGAGAACGGCGACGAGTAGGAACGCTCATCTACCGGGGTATTTAACCAGGTGACCAACTGCTCCTTGAGGGACTTCCGGAACCCCGATTTAGTCTCCGCCTTCAACAGCTTGATGGCGGCAAATCGCCCCTGCTCCGACAGGGATGAAAGCGACAGGAACCAGTCTCGGCCCCACTCCGGGTTACCGCAAAAGGCAATAAACCACTTGTAGGAGATCTGTAAGCCGGACTCACAAAACTCGTTGCTATCCATCCAGGCCGGCAGCGTGACGGCAAAGACGACGAAACGCCGGACCGGCACAAGCATGTCGTTGTCCCAATTCAAGCAGCATTGGATCTCGGCCGACAGGTCCGCCTGCCCTGACCATTCGGCCACGGGGGACTTGTGCGTGTCAGCGTTTTCACCCAGGTGCTCAAACATGAACAGCCGGGTAACCGTCTGGGGTTGGAGCCCACCGGAAGGAGCAACCTCGGTGGCCGCCGGTTGGGTGTCGATCTGCATAACCATCCTCCTTAGCTTGGCCAGGAGGCCCCCCGTCAGGGAGGGCATTGCGCCCTGGCCGGGTGAATCGGTTGCGAGGTTCTACGCGCTCAGGTGTTGCGACCAGTTCTGATCTGGTAGCAGGGGGATCAGGTGAGTCTCAACGTACTGTCGCATCGCTTCGGTCCCCGCAGCGAAATCTGTAACAAAATCCATCAAGGTGGCATCGAAGTGGGTGTGCCGCTCCGAGGCCTCCAGGAGGGCGTCGACACGGTTGAAAGGCAAGCCAAGAGCTCGGTCGATCATGGCACGGCCCTCCAGGTAGTCGGTGAACTCGCCCCACGGATCGAGGGGCGCCCCATTGACGACGATGAAGGGATTTCCCTTCCCGTCCGTCTTCATCTCAACATTCGCCCCGGCAGCCAGCAGGAGCCGGATCACAGCGTTGCCGCCGTGCTCGGGGCTGTGCCAGCCCCATCCCACGTGGATCGCATTTGCGGCGGTCCAAGCGGCAATCTCCAGTGCGGCGGCCTGTTTCGTCAAACCCAATGACATGGCCAAAGCTCCTTCCCTGTAGGGAATAGCCTCTCGGCACGGCAAGCGCCGGGAGAAGCTGACAACGATGCCTACCAGTGCTGCAGATAGCGCGGCCACCTACCGGCCCTGCACTCGTGCTGACTTATCCAAGCCCCCGGAACTCCACAGGGCCTCGAACTCCTGCGCCTCCTGCGTTATGCAGCTGGGCGCCGAGAGCAATTCGGCCCGGTCCTCCGGTGACAGGACGGCCAGCCGTGCATCAACAACGGCCTTGGCGCTGGTGTACGGGTCTGCGAAGACAGACTGCAAGAGAACGGTGCCAGCGACAACATCCAGCCAGCCATGCCCCTCGGGCGATAGGCCGTACTTGGTCGACAGGGCATCGGCGTTCAGCTTGCCGCTGTACCGGCGACCGTGGGCGCGGGCGCGTGCGCTCGCCGCGCGGAAGCGGGTGATCTCCGCCGCCAGGTCAACCAAGAATAGGTCGACCCGTTGTAGTAGCGATCGAGCCTCCTTGGCGTCCTTGAATCCTGCCCTCAGGGCAATCGCATTCAGTTCGGCCTCACCGGTCAGACTAACCACTCCTTCCCCCGGTCCTCTGACGGGACCCGCGGGTTTTGCGTCCAAAGACGCAAAAACGCCTACAAGTCACGCACTGCCTGCGTGCCTTGTAGGCGAATAACCATACCGTGGGGCATTGCTGCCCAATCTTCGCGGCTTAGCCGGGTAGGGTCCCGGAAACTCCGGGCGCCAATGCGGCGAAGCATCGAATCATGTGTGATTATACCACAGTTATCTTGTATTATAAAGCGACTTTGTAACAGCCACCAAAGCCGTACCGAAAAGCACGGGGGTGGGACTAATCCCACCCCCGTGTTCATGCCGAGGCAGACTTCAGAGCTGCCTCCAATGACAACTGCTGTTGGTTTTCCGGGCCGGACCGGCGCCGTGGCTGACGCCTTGCCCGCGTCTCGGCGGGAGGACGCTGAACACACTCCACGGTCAAGTTGTACTGCTGGCGCCCATTCGAGTAATGGCCATTAGGTAGCTTGGCGTATTCAGGACACCAGCGCTCCATGATCTCAATGGCCTTTTCTTCCGTAGGGGCCGCGAGGGTAGCAGATTGTCCCCCGTACTCCGGCGTAGTGCACTCGAACCGAACATGCCAGGAGCCGAGCTCATGAACCCTCCCGGCACGGGCATAGGCGAGCGCAACAGGGACGTCGCGCCACGTCCGCCCCCCGAAAATGTCGAAGTGGCCGCACCGGGCGAGGATCTTGTCCACTGAATCGACCTCACCGCCATAGGTGCCCTTGGCACGCTCACATGCTGCGTATTCGTCGCCATTTCGACCGTAGGTCTTCAGGTGACTCGTCACAAGCGGTAAGACCACAAGAGTCTGTGCGCGTTCCAGTTCAGCCTGAACCTGTTTCGCCTCCGCTTCGTTCTTGGTGACGACAGGAAGGACGTCTGCAGGCAGCCCAAACTCCTGGCCCGTGACGGTGTAGGTGATTACCATTTCCGCCTTGATCATCTGTGTCTCTACCTCCCCCCTCAGCCCTGGCGGGCCGAGGGTAAATCTCGGCCCTCCCAGGCGGGGAGCGGCAGTATCAGGCGTACCGGGCTCTTTCTTGCTCCGTCAGCCCCAGATCCAGGCGCTTTCACGCAACCGGAACTCCATGAGACTGGCGTGTACGGCATCCATCGACTCAAAGCGGCGGCCACGCCACCCGTAGAGGCAAGTCTGTACATGGTTGTACAAGCCAAGCCGGACCGAATGGGGATGCTCCACCTCAAGCACCATGCCTTCGGCAGAAACCACGATGCTCTGCTCTGCGAAGATCACGACCTCAAACCGCACATGAAGGCCCTTCGACGTATTCGAGAAGAACCACACGGCAAATACCTCGGGCGGGTCGGTGTGGTCCGAACGGGTGGTGAAGTTTAGCTCCCCACTTTCCATGATTAGTAACATCTCCTACGCGCCCCGGTCGCGGCGGGCGCGATTGTCATCTCCGATGACATCAAGGGCAGGAACGGTTGGGGCTAACGAATGCGATGACCCGGTGAGACCACGCCCGTCCGCCGACCTGAACGCCTGCGCTTGGGCGCCCACCACTTGTCTTGGCCGCGGCGCCGCCGTTTATGGTGGTATTATCGGGCGCGATCCGGCACAACGGCTGCCATGTGGACAGAACCATATCTGATGGCCCATTCGAAGAATGTACACATACACTTTGAGACAGATGATTATTTGCCACTGTAGTGTGTACTTCCTCGTCTCGGGCTTCGTGCGAACAGCCCCCTGAGTTTTCTTCGCCGGGTGTATACAAACCGAAGGTGCAACCATCAAATACATCGTATTCTTTTAATACGGGAAATTTGGTGGGATGGTGAGATGTGGTGGGTATCTCCATCGAGCTTTCAGCCTTACTCAACGGTAGGGTGATCCCGACGATCTGCAGGAATGGCTTCCCTTTGTTCCTGCCCAGTGAGTGGCTGGAGGAGATTGATGGGACTGCCGGATCGCCTAACACCGCTCGGACATACGCCATTCAACTTCGGCCGTTCATCCAGTGGTTGGACGACCGGGGCGTTCCCCTGGAGGGGGATCCCGCCAACGAAAAAGCGAAGGGCGGGGTATCGCTCCTGCACCTCCGCCAGTACCGGAATGAACTTCAGCGCACGAGCCTGAACCCGAACACTGTCTACCAATACGTGGCGACCGCTGTTCGATTCTGCAGGTGGCTGGGTGGTCCGGTGGACTGGCTGCCCATCGCTGAGTTTAAGCGGAACAAGCGTCTCACCTACACCAGGGGATTCCTGGCCGGCATAACCCGAGGGGTTCGGAATGTGGAAACAGGCATCCTCCCGAGGCGGCGCAAGTCTCTTCCGCGTCATCTGACCGTTGAAGAATTGAACTCCATCCGCAGCTGGGTGATGGCGAAGTGGCGGGACGATGAAGCCTTGCAGACACTGTATAGGACGGTCGTGGAGGTCGCGTTCGCCGGCGCATTGCGGCGAGGCGAACTTCTATCACTACGGGTCAGCCAGATCGACCTGGCGAACCACCGTCTGACCGTCAAGATCGATGTCGACAAGTACAACGAGGCATGGCTGACGGGCAAGGAATTGGAGTATGCCGCCAAGGGCGGCGAACGGGAGGTACTCCTTCACCCGTCAGCTGCCCGATGGGTGCGCAAATGGCTCACTTGCCGTCCGGTCTCAGCGATTCGCAGGGGGCATGACTACTTGTTCTGTAACCTCCACCCGGATCGAGAGGGTGAGCCGCTCTCCCCTTCTGCCCTTCGGCATTTCCTGGCCCTCCTTAACCGCAGCCGTGAGAACGGTGGGGTTGGGCTGGCCAAGCGTGTCACGGTCCACATTTTCCGCCATTCCTGGGCAACCCTGATGCTGGAGGATGGGCTGCCATTCGACGCTGTGCAGCACCACCTCGGTCACGCCAGTCCGGCATCCACCAGAATCTACACGCACGTGAGCGACAAGAAGCGTCGCGAGCAACTCAAGACCGTGCTTGACAACAGTTCAGCCTATCGCACGCTTGCTGAAGAGGTGATGGCCAAGTGACGGCGACGCTTGACCATATGGAAGTGGGCCAGGAGTATCGCAATGCCAGGGGGCAGGTCATGCGGATTTACTCGCCGGAGCGTTGGGGCTACTTTCTCAGCGAGACAGCCAACCCCCAGTACCTGTACTGGAGTGCGCTGCCTCCCCAGACCCATCCTTTCTGGCAAGCGGTAGCGATGTCGATGTTCTGGCGTGGATCGGGCGGCACGGCGAAGGTAGTCGCAGATGCCGCCAGGCGGTTCTACCAGTGGCTCGTGGACAGGGAGGTCGCCTCTTTCGACGACCTTTCTCAGCTCGATTGGGCAGCTTTCGACGAGTGGCTCAAGCGGCAACCGGGCAAGCAGGGGCTTATGACCATGCGCTCCCGCATGGCCACGTTCACGGGGCTGAAGGCGGCGTTTGTTGAGGGGGTCACCCTGGGACGGAGTGAACTGACAGCGGCAACGGTAGCGGCTATCTCAGATGGCACGAGAAACCGTTTTCGCCACGTTGATGATCACACGGCGCAGGCCAGGGCCCACCGGGTGCTTACCCCAGCCCAGGTGGATCGCTTGTATGAGGCATTCTTCTCGGAGTATCGAGTGGCCCGGAAGTTGCTGGACGACCCCGACCGGCCAGATCGGCTTGGAGCGCAAAAGTATGGCAGCCAAATTGAAATTGATTTGACGACCATGGTGGCTCTGTGGCTGAGCATCACGTATGGTGTCCGTGCCGAAGAACTGCCCGTCATGCAGACTAGCGACTTTGTAGAAGACACTTCTGGCCGAGGCGCTCATCGGCTGTATTG
The DNA here is from genome assembly GCA_027356675.1 of Symbiobacteriaceae bacterium. The sequence goes on from DAHVXO010000266.1 coordinate 14,691, forward strand.
TCATGCTCCCAATAAGGATCCAAAGCCTGTCCCTGTTGATGAGGTTGGCCACAGGCTGATCAAGATGCTGATTGCGTGGACCGAAGGACCTCGAAAGGCACTGGGGACTGACCACTTGTTTGTGTACTGGATGGGCGTTAATCGGGACGAGCCACAAGTTTTGCACGGGGTCAATCTATACAACCGCCGCAAGTCCTTCTTGCAGCGATACAACCTTGGCAAACTCAACCTTTCTCCGAAGAACTTGCGCAGCACCTTCGGAGAGCGGATTGCCACGCATACCGAAAACAGGCTGGTTGTCCAGGAGTTGATGCGCCACGAGTCACCGAGAACCTCCGAGCGTTTCTACCAAACCAAAAACGAGGTTGAACATGCCGCAGTCGTAGCAAGGGCTTTGGCAGCAGAGGCCATGCGCCACGCCATGCTCCATGGTTACCCTGTCCTTGATCTTGAGAGTGAACGGCCGGACGTAAAGCGCCTGCTTGAGGAAAACCCCGATCGGGACCTCGGATATGGAGTGTGCGGGGTACTTCTTGGCTGCAAGCGAGCCGAGCACTGTTTCCTCTGCCCCCATCTTATC
>DAHVXO010000295.1 GCA_027356675.1 Symbiobacteriaceae bacterium
TGACCATTCGCCTTCGTCCCCGGTTCCACAACGCCGTCATGGCGGCGGTGCGCTAGTGCCCTGTCGTCGAGGAGAGGAGGAGACTGTGCCGAGGATTGCCCCGCCGTTGGGCGGTGCTCTGCCTCCCCCTGATTCTGGCCGGTTCAAATGGTGGCCGGCAGGCGGCCGGTGGCTGGCTGCAGCCCCAGGAGGATTCGCACCGCAGCCTCCATGACCAGGGGCCGGTCCTCGTAGGTGACCAGGTACGTGGCGGCGCCCGGCAACACCCGTTGATCATATGGGCTGCGCTGGGCTACGATAGCAGTGCGGGGGTTGGCGGTGAGCACCGCCGTCACGAGACCCGCCTGTGCCGCGTAGCGATCGGCGGAAAAGGTGCCGACCACCATGGACCGGCAGCGGACGGCAAGGCCCCGGGCCGTGGCGACCTGAGCTGGGGACGGATCCCGGTCCACCACCAGCACCTCAGCGCCGGGGACCAGTCTGCAGACGGCCTCTGCCAATGCCGGTGCCGGGGCGTTCGCCTCTTCGGCCTGGGTCATGGTAGCCGGGCGGCAGATCACCACGCCGAGCCCATCCGGATCGAACGGTAGCAAATGCAGTTCGTCCCGGACCACGGTCACCGCCTCCCGCGCAATGCGGGCGGCCAGTGCGAGGTGCTCCGGGGACGCCAGCACGTCCAGCGGTGGCTGTGTAACCTGAGCTACCCGCTGCCGAGCCTGCTGGACGCGGGCCAGGGCCTGCTCCACCCGGGCCGCCGGAATCTCCCCGGCCGCGATTGCCCGGCGCAGGGCGGACACCGCCGCAGCCTGAACGTCGGGCGTGTGAGAGATGAGTACCAGGTCCGCACCGGCCTTGATGGCCTCCACGGCGGCGGACACGGTCCCGAAGCCGTCGGCGATGGCCTTCATCTCCATGCAGTCGGTGATGATGAGGCCGTCGAACCCCAGTCCCTCCCGCAGAAGGCCGGTCAACACCGATTGTGACAGCGTCGCGGGCCGCCCCGGGTCCGGCTCATAGGCCGGAAAGACCACGTGGGCGGTCATGATGGCGTCGGCACCGGCGGCCACCGCAGCCCGGAAGGGCACCAGTTCAACTGCGTCGAGGCGGTCGGCACCGTGCGGCACGGTGGGCAGGGCCAGATGGGAGTCCACAGCGGTGTCGCCGTGACCGGGGAAGTGCTTGCCGCATGCCAGGACTCCGGCGTCCTGGTAGCCCCGGATGGCGGCCGCACCCAACTCCGCCACCAGATGGGGATCCTCCCCGTAAGAGCGTACGCCGATGACCGGGTTCTGTGGGTTGTTGTTCACATCCAGCACGGGCGCAAGGTTGAAGTTGATGCCCAGGGCCAGCAGTTCGTGCCCGGTCGCCAGGGCCGCCGCGCGGGTCAACTCGGCACTGCGGGAGGCGCCCAGGGCCATGTTGCCGGGAAAGGGGGTACCCGCAATTCCGGTCAGCCGGGCGACAATGCCCCCTTCCTGGTCGGTGGCGATCAGGAGCGGCAGCGTGTCATCGGAAAGGGCCTGCAGCTCTGCGGTCAACCGGCGGATCTGGGTGGGATTGTGTAGGTTGCGGCTGAAGAGGATGATGCCTGAAAGCCCATCGCGGCGGACCAGGCTGGCGAAGTCTGCCGGAACGGTGGTGCCCTGGAAGCCAGCCATGACCAACTGGCCAGCGCGGGCGACGAGATCCATGATGTTTCCTCCTGACCGGTTCTCGAAAGTGGTATACACCACTTCGGTACTGCGCCCCCCTGATCCTTCGGCCCGGGCCGATAGACTCTGTTGGGTTTTGACGTTGAACCCAGTCAGTTCAAGTGATAAAATGGTATAGACAACCTATCCACTTGCGGGTGCAAGCGCCACAAGAGAGGGGGCGAAACCCTCACGCCATGAAGCACACGCCGATACCGCTTTATTACCAGATCAAGACTCGGCTGCTGCAAGGGATCGAAAGCGGCCAACTGAAGGTGGGCGATCGGATCCCCTCCGAACGGGAACTGACGGAACGATACGGCGTCAGCCGGATGACGGCCCGCCAGGCGCTGGTCGAGCTGGAGTCGCAGGGGTACCTGACTCGGATGCAGGGCAAGGGCACCTATGTCAGCATCCCCAAGCTTGACCAGCCGCTGCTTGCGCTCACCGGCTTTACCGAGGACATGCGGCGCCGCGGAATGACTGCCGGTGCGCAACTGCTGTCGGCGGAGGAGGTCCCCGCAGGGTTCCCTGTCGGTCAGGCACTGGGCATTGCCGTGACAGATCCGGTCTACCGCCTGAGCCGACTCCGACTGGCCAACGGGGAACCGGTGGCCCTGGAGATTTCCCACATCCCGGCGGCGCTCTGCCCCGGCCTGCTAGAAGTCGACCTGACCGAGCACTCGCTCTACGCCATCCTGCGGGACCGCTTCGGCCTGGCGCTGGAAAAGGCCACGCAAAGCCTGGAGGCCATCACCGCACCCAGCCATGAGGCCCGGCTGCTCAAAGTGCGGGAAGGAGCAGCGATCCTCTTGATGGAGCGTGTGGCCCGCGGGAGGCAGGGCCGGGCCATCGAGTTCGTTCGCTCCTTCTACCGCGGCGATCGCTACCGTTTCACGACCGAGCTCATTCGCCCGGACGAGCCGGCAACAACCGTTAACAACGAGATCAGGTGATGAGATGGGACAGGATCTTTACTTTCGCGGGGCGCTGGTGCTGCCCGATCGGGTCGTAGAGGGCGGCGTGCTTCGAGTGACGGGGAAAGTGATCACAGGGTTGTGGGATCCCGGCGAGGGGAGACCCCCGGAACCGCCGCCGGGATCCGTGATTCAGGGCGACTATATTTGTCCCGGTTTTATTGATCTGCACGTGCACGGCGGTGGCGGGGCCGACTTCATGGATGGGGACCCCGAGGCTGTGGCGACCATCACATCCACCCACGCCCGCTACGGGACGACGGGGCTCCTCGCCACGACACTGACGGCTCCGGAGGAGGAGATCCGCCGGGCGATCCGGGCCGTCAAGGCGGCGCCGCAAAAGGGCGCCAGGGTTCTCGGCTTTCACGTGGAAGGGCCGTTCATCAACGGAAAAATGAAGGGCGCTCAGGCCGGGCGCTACGTGCGGCGTGCCTCAGTCGGGGAAATCGACCGCTGGTTCACCGAGGGCAGCCCCGACGACCGGTGGCATGTCACCCTGGCCCCTGAAATATTCGGGGCAATTGCAGCGATCCGCCATCTCGTCCAGAAGGGTGCGGTGGTCAGCGCCGGGCACACGGACTGTACCTATGCTCAGCTCGAGCAGGCTGCAAATGCCGGGCTGAGCCATGTGACGCACCTGTATAACGCCATGCGAGGCCTCCATCACCGCGAGCCCGGGACGGTGGGAGCGGCCCTGACGCTCCCCGGATTGACCGTGGAGATCATTGCCGACGGGATTCACATTCACCCCGCCGCGCTTGCCGTGGCGGTCCGGGCCCGCGGTACCGAGCAGGTCATACTCGTTACCGATGCCATGCGGGCTACAGGTCTGGGTGATGGCATCTACAGGCTGGGTGGGCTGGACGCGACAGTGAGAGACGGCGAGGCGCGACTCGCCGACGGCACCCTGGCTGGCTCCGTGCTGACCATGGACGCTGCTGTTCGCAGCGTGGTCCGCTTTACAGGAGTCGCCTTGCACGAGGCGGTGGCGATGGCCACCGTTCATCCGGCCCGCCGCCACCGGCTCGCGGCGAAGCGGGGGTCGTTGGCCGTCGGGAAGCTGGCCGATGTCGTCGTGCTCGACCGGCACCTGCAGACCAGGTTGACCCTTGCCGAAGGACGGGTCGTTTACGATGGAAGGTAACACCCGGGTCGTAGTGGTGAAGAACGATCAGGCGTTATCCACACTGGCCGCCGGGATCGTGGCAGGGGTGGTCTGGTCCCGGCCCGATGCAGTCCTGGGCCTGCCTACCGGGACAACCCCTGAGGGCATGTACCGGGTGCTGTCGAACCTGGGGGTCCGGTTCGCCGGCGTGCAGACATTCAACCTGGATGAGTACGTCGGGCTTTCCGCCGACCATCCTCAGAGTTACCACAGCTACATGAAGCGTCACCTGTTTAGCCAGGTGGACCTCAAACCGGAACAATGCCACTTGCCGAACGGCATGGCTACGGATCTTGCCGCCGAGTGCCAGCGTTACGAGCAGGCGATCCGGCAGGCCGGCGGTATCGACCTCGTGGTGCTCGGGCTCGGCCCCAACGGTCACATTGGTTTTAACGAGCCCGGCGTGCCCTGGGATTCCCGTACCCGCAGGGTGAAGCTGGCGGAGGCGACGCAGGTGGCGAATGCTCGCTTCTTCGGTGCCCGGCAGGCCGTCCCGAGCGAGGCGCTCACCATGGGCATCGGCAGCATCCTTGAGGCTCGGCGCGTCCTGCTGCTGGTCTCAGGAGCGAGCAAGGCATCCATCGCAAAGCAGTTCCTCGCGGGGCCGGTGACGACGGGCGTGCCGGCGACGGCGCTGCGTCAGCACCCGGACGTCACGGTTGTGCTGGACCGAGCCGCTGCGGGACTCTGGGCGGCTTCCGCTGCGATCTCCAAGGATCTTGTGTCGGGCGGGGCGGTACATCAAGTCGTGGTTGGAAAGTCTCGGTAACCTGTCAGCGGCCTTTTGCGCCCCTGTAGCAGGGAAATCCGAGTCTGTGGCCAACACTAGCTGCATGCCACAATTCTCATCGCTGCAGCGCAGGAGGGAGCATCCATGGTCGAGAGATCCGTTCTGGTGCAGAATCCGACCGGACTGCACGCCCGGACGGCCGCCAGGTTCGCGGCCAAGGTCCGCGTGGCCAACGGTGCCCGCTCCGTCGATGCCGCCCTCGCTCACCTGGTCGACCTGGTCGAAAGCCAGTTTGGCGAAGGATCACCCACGTGAAGCACATGAAGGGAATGGGTGCGTCGCCCGGTCTGGTCATCGGCCCGGCGTACGTGTTGGTGAAGGAGGAGGTCCGGGCCGGCCACCGTGCGGTGTCGGACCCGGCCGCCCAGGTGGCGCTGTTGGATGCCGCCCTGGCGCAGGCTACCCGCGAGATTAGCGCCATCCGCGATCGCACTGCCGCCCAGATTGGTGAGCACGAGGCGCAAGTCTTCGACGCCCACCTGCTCTTCCTATCCGACCCGACTTTGGTCGATGCGGCGCGCGACCGCATCCAGGCCGAGGGGGTGGCGGCGGAGTGGGCGTTTCAGGAGACCGGCGCGGCACTGGCCCAGATGCTGGACGAGCTGGATGACCCGGCCCTGCGTGAGCGGGCCGCCGATGTTCGGGATGTGCTCCAGCGTGTGGTCCGGATTCTGATGGGCCGTCCGGCCCCCTCGCTGGTAGGTCTGACCGCGCCCTCCGTCGTGGTGGCGAAGGACCTGACGCCGTCGGAGACGGCGCAGTTGCCGGGCGACCTCGCCCTCGGCTTCGCCACGGATGTGGGCGGGCGCACCTCGCATACGGCCATCATGGCGCAGGCGCTGGGCATTCCGGCCGTGGTGGGCCTGGGCGACGCTACGGCGCAAGTGGGCCACGGCGACCTCGTTGCCCTCGATGGCAGCGCCGGTGTGCTCATCGCCCGGCCGGATGCGGCTGAGAGGGCGCGGCTGAGCGCCCGGCTGGAGGCCCACCGGGCCCGCCAGGCGGCGCTCGCCCTGCAGACCGCCCTGCCGGCGGTCACGCGCGACGGGGTGAAGGTAGAACTGGCCGCCAACATCGGCAAGCCCGCGGAGGCGGTGGATGCCCTGGGGCACGGCGCCGAGGGCATCGGCCTTTTCCGCACCGAATTCCTCTACATGAACCGGGGTGGCCTCCCCACCGAGGCGGAGCAATACCAGGCCTACCGGGCGACCATGGAGGCCATGGGGCCGGAGCGGCCGGTCATCATCCGCACCCTGGATATCGGCGGGGATAAGCAGTTGGACGCCATCGACCTGCCCCACGAGGCGAATCCCTTCCTGGGACTGCGGGCGGTGCGCCTCTGCCTGGATCGGCCGGACCTGTTCAAGGTCCAGTTGCGGGCCTTACTCCGGGCCGCCGTACACGGGCGGCTGCGCATCATGTACCCCATGATCCAGAGCGTGCAGGAGATCGGGGCGGCCAACGCCCTGCTGGCGGAGTGCCGGAGGGAGCTGGAGGCCGAAGGTGTGCCGGTGGGTTCTCCCGAAGTCGGCATCATGATCGAGATTCCAGCGGCGGCGGCCAGTGCCGACCTGCTGGCGCCGCACGTCGACTTCTTCAGCATCGGGACGAACGATCTCATTCAGTATACGCTGGCAGTCGACCGGATGAACGAGCGGGTCTCACACCTCTACAACGCGTTTCACCCGGCGGTCCTGCGGTTGATCCACCAGACGTGCGAGGCGAGCCACGCTGCCGGCAAGTGGACCGGCATGTGCGGGGAGATGGCTGGCGACCCCATCGCCGCCGCTGTGCTCCTCGGCCTCGGGCTCGATGAGTGGAGCATGAGCGCCCCGGCCCTGAATGCCGTCAAGGAGGCCATTCGGAGCGTGAGCCGCGCGGAGGCGGTGCCGCTCGCACGGGACTTGATGGCCACGGCTGACCCGGCGACGGCCAGGCGGAAGGCAGAGGCGTTCTATAGCGCCCATATGGGCGGGGAACGCAAGGAGTGACGACAGGCAGTGACCGCCCCGGCGATGGCAGCGGGCGCGCCAAAAAGAGCCGCGGTACAGCCCGCGGCTCTTCGCATGGTTGATGAGTGGTGATTCGCGGTGATTAGCGGCCAGCGGGAACTTGCTGCTTCCAGACCTGGCCGACCAGTTCGGCACCGGGCTTCAGCGTGGCGCCACCGGGCTGCCAGCCTGCGGGGATCACCTCGCAGGAGTTCTGGGCATACTGGAAGGCGCACGCTTGCCGGAGGATCTCGTCAACGTTGCGACCCACGGTGGGGGTGAGGACTTCGGCGGCCTGCAGGATGCCCTCGGGATCGATCAGGAACCGGCCCCGAATGTCGACACCTTCGATCTCATCGTAGACGCCATAGGCCTCGCCAATGTTGCCGCCGGCGTCAGTGAGCATCGGGAAGGGAATGCCGCCGTCGGTCATCTTGCTCAGTTCCTGTTCCTGCCAGGCCTTGTGTACGAACTTGCTATCCGTGCTGATAAACAGCGGTTCGACGTTCAACTCGGCGAAATCGGCCGCATGGTTCGCAACCGCGACCAGCTCGGTGGGGCACACAAACGTGAAATCGCCGGGGTAGAACATGAGCAGCACCCAGCGACCCCGGAATTGTGAAAGCTCATAGGTCTCAAACGCGCCATTGTGGAAACCGTCAGCCTTGAAATCGGGGGCAGGGCGACCGACACGAACAGACATAATCTCGCTCCTCCTTAGTCCAATACTCCACCATCGAGCATACTGCTCCAGAAAGGTCTGTGCCATACTACCAAAGTCTGATGGGATTGGACTCGACCGTGATTGTCTGACCGCCCTGGTCGCCACCAAGGGCCCCTCCACGTTTGTGGAAGGGCCCTCAGCCGTACTTCGGCGCCACGACCAGAAGGTGGCTATGATGCGCTAGGCCGGGAAGTGATAGGTCCAGAAAGTCTCACGCTTGCCTTCCTCTTCAACCCGCTCCCGGAAGGCCCGGTCTTCGGCCATCCGCGCCGCACGGCGTGCCAGCATCGCTTCACTTTGGGAGCGGTGCGCCTGGATGGCCGCCGCCTTGACATCCCGCACCGTGGTAATGTTCACGACAAAGTCAGGCTCACCCAGTGCGGCCCGGACATTCTCCCCTAGTGCCCGGCAGTGGACCACCGGCCGCTGGTCGGGCGGCATCTCGCCGATGGCCCGGATGGTCGCCCGCGCCAGGGCGTCGTGGTCCGGATGGATCCCGTATTCAGGGTAGTGGGTAATCACCAACGCTGGTTTCAGCTCATCAATCAAGTCACGCACCTTGCCGGCGAGGATCACCGGGTCGATGAACTCAAGGGTCTTGTCCCGCAGTCCCATGAACCGCAGGTCTTCAATCCCGAGGACGTCACAGGCCTTCCGGAGCTCCTGCTCCCGCAGGGCGGGGAGGGTCTCCCGAGTGGCGAAGAACGGCTTGCCCATGTTCCGGCCCAGTTCGCCCTTGGTGGCGCAGGCATAGGTAATCTGCCGCCCCTCCTGCGCATAGAGGGCGAGGGTGCCACCGGCGCTGAACGTCTCGTCGTCCGGGTGGGGCATCACGATCAGTACGCGTATCGACATGATAGCGACCTCCTTCTGCTCAGGTTGGAAACGGCTCCGAGCTTAGCTCCAGCGCAATGGCCAGGCGTCCGTCGGCGTCGTGTCCGGCCATTAGCAGCCGGCCCTGCGCATCGACCTCAAAATCGGTCAACCCTTCAGCATAGATCCAGCCCAGGTCGATCTGCAATCCGGCTCGGAAGGGACCCTTGCCGGCAATCGTGGCACGGTTCACGCGCACGAGCCCATTGCGGATATACGCGCAGATCGCCATCGTCTTGTGCTCGCTCGTTGCAGCGTAGGCGCCGTTGGTCGTCTCCAGGTGCAGGTAGACGGGACGGTCGATGAACGCCTGCAGCGCGGCTTGAGCAGTTTCCAGTTTAATCGGCTCCACGATCGCGTTCCTCCATCCGTTCAAATAGGAAGCTTCCTGAAATAAGACGACGGGCGCACAACAGGTGATATGGGATGACCCCCCTGTCTCGCAAGGGAGACAAGGGGGCCCAGCCGCGGCGGACCCGTCAGGGCGCTGTGACCCATGCGCTGTGACCCGTACAACGGGCCCGAAGCTCGCCTGCCCGGACAACCGGCGGTGCCTGGAAGCCGAGTTGTATTTCTACAGCCGGATCTACGGATTCACGCCGACGGATGAGGTGGAGCCTGTCCCCATCGACAACCTGTACTCGTGACGCTTCATGCCGGCGTCGCCAGCAGCGCCATGCCGATGGAGGCGAGCTTGCCCGC
>DAHVXO010000303.1 GCA_027356675.1 Symbiobacteriaceae bacterium
AAAGCCGTCCAGCGGCGGCAGTGGAATCAGGTTGAAGCCGATGAGCACCGCGTTAATCCACACCACCTGGAAGAGCGTCTCGTTCAGTACGCGGTTGTTGTAGCCGAAAAGCAGTCCGTTGTATCCAAGTACGGTGAGGAAGTAAAACACGAGCGCCAGGACCAGGTTCATCCCCACCCCGGCCAGGGAGACGGCGATGTCGCCCCAGACCCGGGGACGGAGCTTGCTGGTGTTGACCTGCACGGGTTTGGCCCAGCCAAAGCCGACCAGGAAGATCAGCAGGGTGCCCAGGGGATCAAGGTGGGCCAGGGGCGATAAGGTCAGCCGCCCCTGCAGCCTTGGCGTGTCGTCGCCGCATAGGTTCGCCACCCAGGCGTGGCCGAACTCGTGGAAGGTAAAGGCCATGAGCACGGCGGGAATCATCATCACCAGTGATTGGAGATCGGGGAACCGACTAGACAAGGTCAGGCCTCCTCATTTGCATAGCGCAGAGCCCGCTGCAGCTGTGATTCACGGTCTGGCACAAGGCCGTCCAGCGTGTCGTCGAGCACCTGCACGAGAGCCCGTCCAATCGCCGGTCCTTCCGGGACCCCGGCCTGGGCCAGGTCGTGTCCGGTGATGGCGAGCCGGACGTGCCGCCACTGCCGCCAGTAGCGGGTGACAATCTCCTCTGCGCCCAGGAGGTAGAGCAGGAGAAGCCCTTCCGGCGCATGCTCCCGCAGGAGCCGCACTGCTTCCGACGGTCTGAGGGCCGGTGCCGTGATGGCCGCCAGGGACATTCGCCAGGTGCCCAGGGTGTGGAGCAGCGCCTGACCGGGTTCCCGCCGCAGCCGCAGGTGGGTGGCCGCCGCCACGCCTTCCGCCGGCCCCATGGAGTGGAGCAGGGCCAGCAGCTTGATCGCCCACGGTGCCGCCAGTTGGGCGAGGTCCGGGACCGTCTGGTCCATCTGGTCCACACGGTTGACTAGCCGGCACACGTGCGCTGGAAGCTCTAAGCCCGGCACAATCTCTTTCAGAGCGCCCAATGACGCCAGCTCCGCCAAGGGACCACCGCTGCAGGGTTCCTGCAGGATCAGCAGCAGTTCGTTGCGCAGCCGCTCTACGCTGACCCGCCGCAGGAAGCCCTCCGTTACGGCACGGCGAGCCAGATCGGCCGTCTCCGGGTCCAGGGCGAAACTGTAGCGGTGGGCGAAGCGAACGGCCCGCAAGATCCGGGTCGGGTCCTCGACGAAGCTGAAGGTATGCAAAACGCGAATCTGCCCGGCCTTCAGGTCCCCCAGGCCGCCGTAGAAGTCCACCAGGCCGGACGGACCGCCGTTCCCCAGCCGCACGGCCATGGCGTTGATGCTGAAATCCCGGCGGTAAAGATCTTCCCGGAGCCCGGCGTGCTCGACCACCGGCAGGGCGGCGGCATGCTCATAGAACTCCCGGCGTGCTGAGGCGATGTCGATGCGCAAGGGCGCCCCGGACCGGGGACCGGGCAGAAACAGATGCGCACTGCCAAACCGCTTCACCTGTTTGACCGTGGCGCCGAGCGTCGCACCGAGCCGCTCTGCGTAAGCGATGCCGTCGCCTTCCACGACGATGTCCACATCCAGATTCGGGCGGTCCAATAGGAGATCCCGGACGAAGCCACCCACCGCAAAAGCTGACGTGCCCATCTCGCTTGCGACGGTGCCGGCTACGTTCAGGTGTGAGCGCAGTTCCGGGGAGAGCCCCTCCAAGCCGCGCCGTACGAGCGCCGCACCGGGATCGTCGGCGTCTGCGGGTCCCGGGGCGGAGGGGCCAGCATAGAGCGTCCGATGCCACCGGGGCGGCAGGCCGCCGTAGAGCAGTCCCAGCAGGTCGCTCCGGGAGACGATGCCCACCAGGTTTCCATCCTCCACCACCGGCACCCGGCCAATATCCCGCTCGATCATGAGCGCCTGGATCTCGTCCAGGGGCGTCTGTGGGGTGACCGTGTAGACCTTGCGGATCATCATCCCCTTGACGGGAGCGTGCATGAGCCCGTGCCGCCGGGCCTTCTCGGCATCGCGCAGGGAGATGATGCCCTTGAGGCGTCCGGTCTCGTCCACCACAGGCAATCCCGAATGGCCGTACCGGAGCATCAGCCGCTCTGCATCCCTGACAGGCAGCTCCTCCAACACGCTCTTGACCGGACCGGTCATGGTATCGGCTGCTGCCAACGGACGCTCAACCACTCGCGCCAGCGCCGCCTCCACTTGCTCCAGGACGGTGTGGGCCCCTAGCCCCTTGACCACCGCCGATGCGGCTGAGGGGTGGCCGCCGCCGCCGAAGGGCAGCATCACTCTGGCTGCGTCCACCCAGGGGACTTCGCTGCGACCCACAAGGTAGACCCGATCCCCCATGCGGACGGCTGCGAAGAGCGCCGGGGCGGGATCGATCGCCTGCGCCCCATGTACGACCGCAGCCAGCCCGCTCACGTATTCACGGGTCTCGCCCTCCAACAGGCGGATCCGCACCCCCTGGACTCCGATGGTCCGGCTGTGCGCCTGGATTTGCTGCAGCAGGCTGTGCTGCGCCGGGGTGAGTCCCGTCTGAAGGAACCGGGCCATGGCCCGCAGGTTCGCCCCATGAGCAAGCAGAAAGGCCGCGGCGCGGGCGTCCCGGTCCGTGGTGCTGGTGAAGCTGAGCGAGCCCGTATCGGCGTAAATCCCCAGCAGCATTGCGGTCGCCTGCACCGGCGTCACCGTGGCGCCAGATTCCGCGATGATCTCAGCAAGGAGGGTGCAGGTCGAACCGACCAGGTCCCGCACCTCCACAGCCGCCGGCAGGTCCCCATCCTCGGGGGGATGGTGATCAAAGACGTGGACCTCGCAACGCGCCGCCACTGCCCTGAGGTCGGCCAGGCGCACCGGGTCGGCGGTATCCACCACGACCGCGCGGCTGACCGTCTGCAGGTCGACATCGCGCGCCGTCCGGATGCGCAACGTATACCGGTGGAGCGAGATGAACTCCCCGGCCGCCCGGGTCGGTGGTCCCGGCAGCACGATGACCGCCTGCGGATAGAGCACCTGAGCGCCGACGGCAGCCCCCAGTGCGTCCAAGTCCGTATTGATGTGCGGGATAATGATATCCATACGTCGCTCACTCCCGTGGATAATCCTTCTACTTTGCCATCCCGGGAGTCCAACCCTCTTTTTCCTGTGTTGTGCCAGACCCACATGTTGGCTATAATGGAAACGCCATCACGCCGACACCAGGGAGGGGATGTGCAAATGTCAGGCCACGCAGCCGTGCCCGAGACGTCCGGGTTGGACGAATACCAGCGCCTCCTGGCATTGCTGGATGAGCGCCGCTTCGATGAGGCGCAGGTCCGGGGCCGCGTGCTCCTGGAGCGGCCGGAGATCTCCCTGCTCGCCCGCGCCAAGACGCACAACCTACTCTGCTGGACGTTTGTGGAAGGGCTGAAGCGTGCCGCTGCGGAGGCCACGCTGCACGGCGAAGAGGCGGTCCGGCTGGCGGCGGGGCTGGGGGAGCGCTCTGTGTATGCCCAGGCGCTCTGCAACCTGGCAAGCGCGCAGTATCAATTGGGCAATTGGGATATTGCCGGTGAGCTTTACCGCGAGCTGATGAGCGTGCTGGAGACAGACCCCGGGCTGGTGCCGTTTGGGCAAGTTCTGGCACATCAGGGTCTCGCCCAGTTGGCCCTGGTCAAGGGGGATCCCACCGAGGCGCTCCGGCTCCTGGACTCGGCCAGGGCGTGGTGCACGCCGGACAGCGCCGGAGTCCTCCTGGCGGATTTGGACCGGCGGCGCGTGCTCGCACTCCTGGCCCTCCATGAAGTGGAGCGGGCCGCCGCAATCATGGCAACGGTTGACGAGGACGCGGTCCCCGCTGGCCCCCGGGGCCTCTGGTGGAAGACGCACGTGCGCTTTACCCGGACCCGGGTGGAACTGGCCCGGGGGCACTGGATCACGGCTCGCACCATGGCCGCCAACACACTTGCTTTGGCACGGGAGTTGGGTGACCTGCCAGTGGTGGCCGAGTGCCTGTGCCTCCAGGCCCTGGTGGACCAGGCAGAGGGCCGCAAGGAGGCCGGGCGGCGAGCCCGGGCGGCCCTGACCAGCGCCATCGCCTCTGGCCGGCGCGATGTGACGCAGGATGTGCGGGAGCGGCTCAAGGACCTCCTGACCACCGGAATCTGACAGCGTCGGCGCTCTGTGCGGTACAGTTACAACGCACGGGGCGCCGTTGGTTACCTGGCTCTGCCGAGGAGCAGCCAGGAGAGCAGGGCAATCTGGACCAGCATCGTGTTATTGATGGTAGTCGTCTCAAAGGGTGCCAACACATTCTGGGTATGCGCCCATAGTAACGTTGTCGTGAAAGGATGAGACCGCCATGTTTACCGGCGGAACTTTGATCCGCCGCTTCGACGGGTTCCGCCGCCTTTGCCGCCACGCTGCGGTAGAGTTCGGCTACGCCCTCGACATGCCAGATGCAGACCTGCTGCTGGCCAATCGGGTGCTCGCCGCCCTGGGCGGTCCGCCCGCTGCCTCAGAGGTCCGGGGTCGGTTTGCCGGCGATGGCCTGGCCCTCCTTCTACTCTTCCTGCTGACGCAGGAGATTCCCTGCCGGATTGGCCTCCTGGGCCGCTCTGAAGGGGAACTGGCCCGGGTCAAAGGCTTGGTCCACCTGCTGGGTCAAGCCGCCTATCCCACCATGAGTGGCGGGGCACCCTTACAGTTCCAGGAGATCGTCCGGGAACTTGGGTCCGGCGGGGCTGTTTTACGGCCCTGCTTCCGCTACGACGCCGATGGGGAGCCTACCGAACTGGTGCTTGAGGGCGCGGCGGGGCTACTGCGGACCGCCGCTGACGGTGGCCCATTCACGCTGGCAATCCTGGTTGGTAAGGGCCCCGGGCCTGCACCGGTGATCGCCCCCGGCGGCCCCCTCCATCCTGCGGTCCTCATCGTGACCCCCTGAGCCGCCACATATAGAAGCAGCGGACCAGCCGTCAACAGGCGTGGTCCGCTGCTTGTGTATGCTTCAGTTCAGCCACGGCCCTACCGGGACCTCACGCTGGCCTGCAGCCGTTCGGGTACCAGGTCGAAGGCGGACATCTCCTCGAAACTCTCCCGCCGCACCACCAGATCCGCCTTCCCTTCCGACACGAAAACCACGGCCGGCTTGGGGTACCTGTTATAGTGCGAGGCCATGGAGTAATTGTAAGCACCAGTGGTGAACACGGCGAGCAAGTCGCCGGTGGTCACATCGCTGGCCATCTTGGCGTCCTCGATCAACCGGTCGCCAGACTCGCAGTAGCGCCCGACCACGCTGACGCTCTTTTCCGCCGGGACTGCGAGCTTATTGGCCACCGCACACTCGTAAACCGCCTGGTAGAGTGCGGGACGGATGTTGTCACCCATACCGCCGTCCACCGAGACATACGTGCGAACGCCCGGAATCTCTTTCACCGTCCCGATGGTGTAGAGCGTTGTGCCAGCTTCGCCCACGATGGAACGGCCGGGCTCCAGCGTGAGGCGCGGTGGTGTCAGACCCAGTTCAGCGCAGGTGCTCAGGACGGCGTCGCCAAGGAACTTGACCAGCGCCTCGGGCGTCTTGGGCGTATCTTCGTCGGTGTAGCGCACACCCAGACCGCCGCCCAGGTTGAGTTCACCGGCCGCAAAGCCCGTCTCCGCCTTCACGTCGGCCACGAAGCGCAGCATGGTGCGAATCGCAACGGCGTACCCTTCGAAGTCGAAAATCTGTGAACCGATATGGCAGTGGAAACCGGCCAACTCCACGTGGGGGAGCGCCAGGGCCTTCTTGGTCGCCACCATGGCCAGATCCATTTCGATGGGGATACCAAACTTGGAGTCCAACTGGCCAGTGCTGATGTAGTGATGCGTGTGCGCCGAAACCCCAGGGGTCAGGCGCAGGTAGATCTTCGGGGTGATCCCGACCTTCCAGGCGATCTGGCCCAATAATTCCAACTCATGGACGGAGTCGACCACGATCCGGCCCACGCCCGCCTTCAGCGACAACTCGATCTCCTCGACGGTCTTGTTGTTGCCATGGAAATAGGTCTTGGCCATGGGAAAGCCCGCCTTCAGGGCCGTGGCAATCTCACCGCCGGAGACCACATCCAGGCTCATATGCTCCTGCTCCACCAGGGCCACCATGGCGGCGCAGAGGAACGCCTTGGAGGCGTATGCGACCTCAGCGTTGGGGTAGTATTTGGCGCAGGCGTTTACGTACGCACGGCAATTGTGGCGGATCAAGGCTTCGTCCATGATGTAAAGTGGGGTGCCATACTCGCGGGCGAGGTCGACAGTATCGACACCGCCGACGGTCAGATGCCCCTGTTCGTTGCTGGAAGCAGTCCCATGAAAGTTCAACTTCATATTGGTTCGGTCGGCCCCCTACATGCCTGACATTATGTGCATTACCATCACATCAGGCT
>DAHVXO010000341.1 GCA_027356675.1 Symbiobacteriaceae bacterium
GGGTCATGCAGCCCTCGCAGCGGGCCTATCGGGGCTGAACAATGAACCGGATCGCCGTCCGCTCGTCCCCTTCGATGATGATCTCGGCGAATGCCGGCACCGCAATCAGGTCGATGCCGTTCGGAGCCACGTAGCCACGGGCGATCGCTATCGCCTTAACCGCCTGGTTCACCGCGCCCGCCCCCACGGCCTGCACTTCGGCGGTACCCTTCTCACGGAGCACCGCGGCCAGTGCGCCAGCGACTGACTTGGGCTTGGACGTAGCTGAGACCTTCAATACTTCCATGTCAGCACCCTCCCCTGCAACAACGAGATAGAAAATACGAAAATGTGTCAACCTTCGGGTGCTACACATATTCAAGCAAGAACGCACAAATCCTTTGATCAAACGGATATTTTTTTGTCAACGAAAACGAAATGTAAAAGGCAGGACCACGTCAGTGCCCTGCCTTCGCCGTCAGCCTGGTCAGTCCGCCTTGAGGACCTGCAGCGCCTGGTGGGCTGCCTCCTGCTCCGCCTGCTTCTTGCTCCGGCCCCAGCCGTCCCCCAGCGAGTCGCCCAGGTGGAAGACTGCGACATGGAACCGCCGATTGTGCGGGGGACCCTCCTCCTCCAGGAGCCGGTAGACAGGCCCTTCGGCGTGATTGCGCTGGATGAACTCCTGCAACAGGGTCTTGAAGTCCGACAGGGACCGGCCCCGGCGGGCCTCGACCACCAGCGGGGCCAGTTCACGCAGGACGAACGCCCGAGACGCATCCCAACCCCCGTCAAGGTACAGGGCCGCCGTGACCGCCTCGAAGGCGTCGGCCAGGATCGAATCCCGGTCCCGGCCGCTGACGGCCTCCCCCCGCCCGAAGCGCAGGTGCCGCCCGAGTCCCAGACTCCTGGCCCGGCTCGCCAGCGCGGGCTCGCAGACCACGGCAGCCCGGATCTTGGTCAGCTGCCCTTCCGGGAGGTCCGGATAGCGTTCGAAAATATGCTCAGCAATCACCATGCCAACCACTGAGTCCCCGAGGAACTCCAGCCGCTGGTTGGCCTGGCTATGCGGATTCTCGTGGGCGTACGTGGTGTGGGTCAGCGCCTCCTGCAGCACGGACGGCCGGGTGAACGCATGGCCGAGGCTCTCACGCGCCCAATCCGCCAAGGACCGCTCTCGGATCTCCAGGGGACATCACCTCGCAAACCGGCGCACGATCACAGATGCGTTCTGACCGCCGAACCCGAAAGAGTTGGAAAGGCCGACATCTACCCTTGCTTCACGCGCCTTGTTGGGCACGTAGTCCAGATCGCACTCCGGATCCGGCACCTCCTGGTTGATGGTGGGCGGGAGAATGCCTTCTGTGATCGCCAGCACCGTTGCGATAAGCTCAACGGCCCCGGCGGCACCCAGCAGGTGCCCGTGCATCGACTTGGTGGACGAGACGGCCAGCTTGTAGGCGTGTTCGCCAAAGACCTTCTTGATGGCTCGGGTCTCGGCGATGTCGCCCTGCGGCGTGGAGGTCCCGTGAGCGTTGACGTACCCGACTGCCGAAGGCTCGATCCGGGCATCCTTGAGCGCCCGCACCATGGCGCGCGCCCCGCCGTCGCCGTTCTCCGGCGGCTGGACCATGTGGTAGGCGTCGGCCGCACAGCCATACCCAATGACCTCGGCGTAAATGCGTGCCCCACGCGCGGTAGCGTGTTCGAGGCTCTCGAGGATGACCACGCCGCCGCCCTCGCCCATCACGAAGCCGTCACGGCCCTTGTCAAACGGGCGGGAGGCCTTCTCCGGTTTGTCGTTACGGGTTGAGAGTGCCTGCATGTTGGCGAATCCGGCCACGGCAATTGGCACAATGGAGGCCTCAGCGCCGCCTGCTATCATCACGTCGGCACGGCCGGCCCGAATGGCGTGGCAGGCCTCTCCGATGGCGTTGTTGGCTGAGGAGCAGGCCGTTACGGTGGTCATGTTCGGACCCTGCAGTTTGAACTGAATGGCGATGCTACCGGCCGCCATGTTGGCAATCATCATGGGGACCATGAACGGGCTGACCCGCCGCGGGCCCTTGGTAAACAGCACCTGGAACTCCTCGGAAAAGGTCTCCATCCCACCGATGCCGCTGCCAAAGTAGACCCCGCACTGCTCCGGGTCCTCCGCGGCAAAGTCGAGGCCGGAGTCAGCCACGGCCATCTTGGCAGCCGCCACGGCAAACTGCGTGTACCTGTCCATACGGCGGGCCTCTTTGCGATCCATGAAGTCAGCAGGCGCGAAGCCCTTGACCTCAGCGGCAATCTTGGGTTCGAACTGGGCCGTGTCAAACCGGGTGATCAGGCCCACGCCGCTGCGGCCGGCCAACAGGCCCGCCCAGAACTCGGCCACATTCAGGCCCAAGGGCGTCACGGCGCCCATCCCAGTGATGACTACGCGGCTCTCTGACATCGATGTACCTCCTGCTGGAAATGGGGGGCGGGGTGATAAAAAAGTCCCGCAACGGCGCTACTCGCGCGAGCGCCGTTACGAGACCTTTGTACACAAAGCGGTCGCCTCCAACTCAGGAGTGCTCTTTGATGTACTCCACGACATCGGTGACGTTTGCGAGCTTCTCAGCATCCTCGTCCGGGACTTCGATCTCAAATTCCTCTTCCAAAGCCATGATCAACTCGACGATGTCGAGCGAATCAGCGCCGAGGTCCTCGATAAAGGAGGCTTCCGGGGTCACCTCATCCTCTTCTACACCAAGCTGGTCTACGATAATAGCCTTAACCTTGTCGAAAATCTGGTCCTTGCTGGCCATTCCGGTACTCACCTCCTCCCAAGGGTTGGGCGTTATGAGGGAAATGTTATTGCATCGTCAGGCCGCCGTCAACCGCAATTGTCTGTCCGGTGATGTACGCTGCCCCCGGTCCCGCCAGGAACAGTACGGCGGCGGCTACATCCGCTGGCGTTCCGAAGCGTTCGAGCGGAATTTGCCGCAGGTAGCGCTCCCGCTGCTCGGGATCCAGCTCCAACAGCATTCCCGCATCGATGGCGCCAGGAACCACACAATTGACGGTCACACCACGGCTCCCCAACTCCCGGGCCACTGCTCTGGTGAGGCCGACCATACCAGCCTTTGCAGCCGAGTAGTTGACCTGCCCTGCCACACCCAAGAGCCCGCTCACGGAACCAATGTTGATAATACGACCATACCGGGCCTTTAGCATGGGCCGAGCGACCGCCTTGGTACAGAGGAAGACGCCCTTGAGGTTGGTGTCGAGCACCGCGTCCCAATCTTCTTCCTTCATGCGCATCAGAAGCGTGTCGCGGGTGATGCCGGCGTTGTTGATAAGGATGTCGACCCGCCCGTAGGCCTCTTGAGCTGCCTTGATCAGCCGCTCGGCCCCATCCGGTGTGGCGATGTCCGCCTGGACTGCGAGGGCCTTCCCACCGGACGCCTCCAGGCTGCGGACAAGCTCCTGGGCGGACTCTGCGTTGCGTGCGTAATTGACCACCACAGCCGCCCCTGCACCCGCCAAAGCTTGTGCGATGGCCTTCCCAATCGCTCCTGAGGCCCCGGTGACAACTGCCGCCCGATTGGCTAGCAACATCTTAGCAGACCCTCCCACAAGAATCAAGGACTTTGACCAGCGACTGGGAGTCCTCGATATTGAATACTTGCAACTTTCTGTCTATCTTTTTGAGAAAGGCGGTGAGATGGCGCGAGGGCCCAACTTCGATGAAGACCTCCACGCCATCGGCGATCATCCGCCGGACGGACTCCTCCCAGCGGACCGGGCGCGAGACCTGTTGGATCAGCAATTCTCGAATCGTCCCGGGATCGCTTACGTAATCGGCGGTCACGTTGGCCACCACCGGGATGCGGGCCGTCTGGATCGGCACAGCGGCCAGGGCTTCCGCCAGCATCTCGCCGGCGCGGACCAGCAGGCTGGAATGGAAGGGTGCTGTCACAGACAGCTTCACGGCCTTCCCACCGGCCTCCACGGCCAGCTCGGCGACCTTGTCCACCGCACCATGATGCCCGGAGACCACGATCTGGCCGGGGCAGTTATAGTTGGCCCCCTCCACCACTAGACCGGTCAGTTCCCGGGCCTGAGTGCAGAGTTCATCGACCCGCTCCGCCTCAACCCCCAAAATGGCAGCCATGCCACCCATTCCAAGGGGGACGGCCTCCTGCATGTATGTACCGCGCCGCCGTACCAGCGGAACGGCATCCCGGAACGTCAACGCACCTGCGGCGACCAGTGCCGAGTACTCACCGAGGGAGAGACCGGCCACCACATCAGGCCGGTACCCGGCCTCCGCCAGCAGCGAGTAGCACGCCACCGAGACCGTCAGGATGGCGGGCTGCTGGTTGGCAGTCTTCTTGAGCTCTTCCTCCGGGCTCTCCCAGCAGAGCTTCTGCAAATCGAATCCCAAGGTCTCGCTCGCCTCTTCGAAGTGACGGGCCACGACTCGATGTTGCTCGGCCAGTTCCCGGCCCATGCCCACATATTGAGCGCCCTGGCCGGGAAACAGGAATGCCAGCTTCGACACGCAACTCTTCCTTCCTTTGAACGTGGGTCCCGCCGCCTATACCTCGAAGAACGCCACGCCAACCGTACCGGGACCGACATTGGTCGCGATCACGGGACCGATGGGTGTCACCAACGCTTCTTCCACCTGATAGACCTTGCGGATGGCTTCCAGCCAAACCGTCGCCTCCTGCGGCACCTGCGCGTGGAGAATCGAAACCCGAACCCGGCGGCCGGCCGGCACCCGCTCTGCCATCAATTCGAGGGCCCGCGGCAGGACCTTGGAGCGGCCCCGGACCTTGTCGGCCGGCGCCACCAGACCCTCACGGTCGACCTGCAGGATCACCTTGATACCCAGCAGGCCGCCCAGCAAAGCCTGGGCTTTGCCAATGCGCCCGTTCTTATGCAAGAAGTCCAGGGTATCGAGTGTAAAGAAGATGTTCATCCGGCTGCCAGCAGCCTTGGACCATTCCAAGATCTCCGCGGCGGACTTGCCGGCCCTGGCCATGCGTGAGGCTTCGACTGCGATCATGCCAAGGCCAAGCGAGACGCTCTTGGTATCGACAATCGAGATCTTGGCTTCGGGCAGGAGCTGGCTCGCAACCTGGGCCGAGCTGATCGTGCCGGACAACACACCGGAGAGATGGATCGAGATGATCTCATGCCCCTCAGCGTGCAGCCGCCGGTAGACTTCGAGGAAGTCGCCAGGCGCAGGCTGAGCGGTCTTCGGGTGGTGCGGACTCGTCTTGAGCTTCGCCCAGAAACCGTGCTCGTCCATCTCTACCTGGTCCTTGAAGGATTCCGGACCGAAGTGGACCGTGAGCGGGACCATTTCAATCCCGTTCTCCGACCGGATCTGCGCGGGAAGATCAGCCGTGCTGTCTGTGACGATGCGCAGTGCCAC
>DAHVXO010000361.1 GCA_027356675.1 Symbiobacteriaceae bacterium
TGAGAAGAAGAAGCGCATGTCTGAAAAGATGCCCCGGAAGTTCTTGAAGCCGACCAGAAGGGTGGAATCACCACGTACCCCTGTCCAGTTGGTGAAGGCGTAGTAGACGCCCATGATGAAGGGCAGGATGATCACCATCAGGAAGGCGAACAGGGTCGGGCTCAAGAAACCCCAGTATACGACTTTGTCCCGTGTTGTCTCGTGTTCCATGCAGACCCCCCCTTGTGTGGTTTAGCACGGTCTCGGCCGGCAGGGCCAAAGAGAGAGAGGGCAGCATCCCTCTCTCTCTTTGGCCAACCATGGCTTGAACTACAGCTTGGAGTACTCCTTGGCTGCCTTGTCGAGAGCGTCGAGGAACTTGTCGAGGTTGCCATCCTTACCATACTGCGCCTGGATCGGGGCGATCTTCTGCATGCAAAAGTTCTTGCCGGTGAACTTGGTGAAGTGCCAGGTCAGGGTCCGGCCCTCGGCGTAGAACTTCATGATGGACTTGGCCAGCGGATCCTTCGGCTCGAGCTTGACGTTCTTGAAGGCCGGGATCATGAACGCCTCTTCGATCATGTACTTGTGGCCACGGTCGGTGAGGGCGATGTACTTGAGGAACTCCTTGGCGGCGTCAGCGTTCTTCGAGTCCTTGTTGACGGAGTAGTAGGATGGCACCCCGACGGCCAGGGAGCCGGCGTACTTGCTGTCGTTAAGGGCCAGGGGCACGAAGCCCATATCGAAGGTGACCTTGAGGTCCTTCAGGTTGCCATAGGCCCAGTTGCCCTGGTGCAGGAAGGCGGTCTTGCCGGTACCGAAGGCGGCGACCTGGGCGTTGTAGTCGATGGCATCCAGGGTGGGCTTGTCGGAGTAATCGAGCAGCAGCTTGATCAACTTGGCATACTCCTTGGCGATCGGGTCAGCCTTGACATCGACCTTGCCGGCCAGGAAGTCGTCGGTGAACTTGGCGGCGTTGTCACGGGCGGCGAGGTACTCGTTGAAGGTGTGGTTGCCGCCAATCCAGGTCTCCTTGGTCGAGTAGGAGACGACGGCGGTCAGGCCGAGGTCCTTCTTCTTGGCGTCGATGGCCTTGAATGCCTTCTCGAGGTCGGTGTAGGTCTTGATGTCGGCGCTGACGCCAGCCTTGTCAAGGATGGCCTTGTTGTAGATGAGTCCGTAGCCTTCGATGGCGACCGGGAAGCCAACGATCTTGCCGTCCAGCTTCAGGCCGAGCAGGTCAGGGTTCACTTCCTTGACCCACGGTTCGCCGGAGAGGTCGGCCACCTTGTTCTTCCACACGTCGAGGTTGCCGGGGCCTTCAAGCACGAACAGGTCGGGCTCCTTGCCGGACTGCATCTCGGCCTTCAGCTGTGCGCCGTAGTCGCAGCCGCCGCCGCAGGACTTGACGATGACCTTGATGTTCTTATCCTTCTCGAAGTCGGTCGCCAGGTTCTTCAGGGCCTGATCGATCTCGACCTTCAGGTTGAAAAGGGTGATTTCCTTCTTTTCCGGGGGCTTGGTTTCGGCGGGTTTGGTCTCGGCGGGCTTGGTGGTGCTGCTGCAACCGGCCAGGAACAACATGAAAATCGCGACGGCTCCTAGCATCAGGGACTTCTTCATCGCTCTCTCTCCTCCTTTGTGAATTCGGGGGATCTTCTCGGCCTGTGCAAACGTTAGCACAAAGGCCGGTGGAACTCTCCGTCTGTCCGGACCGCCCTCGGCGGTCAGGCGAGGCCCGCAGCCGCCTGTTCTGTTGCAGCAACGGCCGACCGGGGTCAGCCGCTAACCGCCGAGCGTCGACTCACGGACGATGATCTGGCTGGGGAGAATCACCTGGTGCGGCCGCGTGGGGATGCCTTTGAGCAAATCCACCAGCATCCGGGTCGCCAGGGCGCCAAGATCGTAGACCGGAGTCCGGACCGTGGTGAGCGAGGGCCGGGTCCAGGAAGTGATGGGACTGTCGTTAAAGCCTGCGATGGCCAGGTCTGCGGGTACCCGGATGCCCCGGCGCAGTGCTGTTTCGAGGACACCGAGGGCGACCCAATCGTCCACGGCCAGGATCGCGGTGGGGGGTTGAGGCAAGGAGAGCAGCCGGTGGGTAGCCTGGGCGGCATCCTGCTGCGTGATGTTGCTGTGCTGCACCAACCCGGGGTCGAACAGGAGACCGGCCTCGGCCAGACCCTGCCGGTACCCCTGGAGCCGGTCGTAGCAGAAGACCCAATGCTCAGGGCTGTTGATGAAGGCGATGCGCCGGTGGCCTCGGCTGACCAGGTGTTCGACGGTCATGACGGCGGCCAGGACGTTGTCGTTGTTGACGAAATGGACTTTGGGATGGGAAAGTTGGCCGTTTCGGTCGGCCGGCCGGCCAATGAGCACGAAGTTGCGCTGCTCCGCCACCAGGGCGTCGATCAACTCGTCGCCCAGGCGGGAGACGGTGAGGATGATCCCGTCCACGTGATGGCTGCGCAGCATGTGGAGGCAGGCCCTGCGCTGGTTGCTCTCGCCCTGGGCCGTGGAGAGCAGCAGATCATAGCCCTCGGCCTCAAGGACCGAGCCGATTCCCCGGATGACCTCCGGGAAGAACGGCGTGGCAAAAGCCTCGGTAGTCGGCCGGGATGTGATGAGACCGATGGTCCGGCTGCTGCCTGTCACCAGGCTGCGGGCACCGGCGTGGGGATGGTAGTTCAGCTCTGTGAGCACCAGGTGAACCTTCTGCTGTGTCTCAGGGCTGATGCGCGGGTCTCCGGCGAGCACCCGGGAGACCGTAGACGGGGACACTCCGGCGACCTTGGCTACATCCTTGATGGTCGCGTCTTTGGTTATCATGTTTGCCTCTCCAACGCGTGATCACTTTGGGTCTGGTAAGTTTATGCAAACGTATGGCATGAGTTTCGAGTGCCTGGTACAGGATTCCTTCATCTGAATAGTTCGGTAATTTCACGCGGAAAGAAAACCGGCTTTGACCTGCTCAGTGGCGAAGGCTGCGGCACTTAACCAGGCTCCCGGCTAAATTCGCCCGACGAGTCGATCGTCCCGCCCCCCAGCACCCAGCGCCCCTGGTACAGCACCACGCTCTGGCCGGGAGTGATCGCCCGCTGGGGCTCATCGAAGGCGATACGAATGACGCCCCCCGCCTCCGGGTAGACCGTGCAGGGCGCCTCCGCCGCCATCCGCCGGATCTTGGCGGTGCAGCGGATGGGCTCGGTCAGACCAGGTACGGCGATCCAGTTCATGTCGGAGGCGGTCAACCCGACGTGGTAGGTCTCCTCATCCGCCCCCACGACGACGGCATTGCGCGCCGGGTCCAGCGCCACCACATACATGGGGCGCTTGGTCGTGAGCCCCAGCCCCTTGCGCTGCCCAACCGTGTAGAGCGGCAGGCCCTGGTGCTCCCCGATGACCTCGCCCCGGGTGTTGAGCATCGGCCCCGGCCGGATCGCATCGGGAATCCGCTCCCCCAGGAACCGCCCATAGTCATCGTCATAGACGAAGCAGATTTCCTGGGAATCGGGCTTGTCCGCCGTGAGCAGGCCGTACTTGCGGGCGAGTACCCGGACCGCCGGCTTCTCCATCCCGCCGACGGGGAAGAGCGTGTGCGCCAGGGCGTCCTGCGTCAAGTTGTGCAACACGTAGGTCTGATCCTTATGGGCATCCGTGGACTTGCCCAACAGGTGCCGACCGGGATAGGCCGGTTCCGACCCAATCACCGCGTAATGCCCGGTGGCCACGTAATCGCACTCCAGCTGGCGAGCCTTATCCAGGAAGGCCGAAAACTTCACGTAGCGATTGCAGGCGATGCACGGGTTCGGCGTCCGCCCCCGGGCGTACTCGGCCACGAAGTAGTCGATGACCGTGGCGGCGAAGTGGCCCTGAAAGTTCATCACGTAAAAAGGGAT
Source organism: Symbiobacteriaceae bacterium (assembly GCA_027356675.1). The sequence goes on from DAHVXO010000361.1 coordinate 3,879, forward strand.
GCCCAGTCGGTTGGCCACCGACCGGGCATCCTCCACCGCGGCGATGGAGCAGCAGCCCGAGTGCTCGTTCTGCCGGATCTCATCCGGGATATCATCGGTCCAGGTATTCATGGTCACGCCGATCACTTCGTACCCCTGCTCCACCAGCAGGGCTGCAGCCACCGACGAGTCCACGCCACCGGACATGGCCATCAAGACACGGGACATAGTAACCACCTTGATATAGCGTGCCCCAATGGCTAGAGCCCAACCGGGGCCAGTTTGCGCAGGAAGGCGACGGACTTGGCGAACTCCGCCACCACATAGTCGACGTCCTCTTCAACATTCTCTTGACCGAAGGAGAAGCGGAGCGAGCTCTGGGCGACCTCACGGGCGCAGCCCACGGCCATCAGCACGTGGGACGGCTCCAGCGACCCGGATGTGCAAGCCGAGCCCGAGGAGGCGGCCACCCCCGACATATCCAGGCGCAGCAGCATCGCCTCGCCCTCGATCTTGTCGACCGAGACGTTGGCATTGCCGGGATGGCGCAGTTCCGGGTGCTTGAGCGGGTCGACCCCGTTGAGCCGCACGCCGTCCAGGGCCAGGACGCCACGCAGGAAACGGTCGCGCATGGCCCGGGCGTGGCCGGCACGGGCGGCCAACTCAACGCGGGCCAGCTCAGCCGCCTTGCCAAACCCGACGATGCCAGGCGCATTCTCGGTGCCGGAGCGCATCTTCCGCTCCTGACCGCCGCCGACCTGGATCGGCTGAAACCGGAAGCCCTTCTTGACGTACAGTGCGCCGATGCCCTTGGGCCCATAGATTTTGTGGGCGGAGACCGTCATGAGGTCGACGCCCAGGTCCTTCACAGCGATGGGGACCACGCCGGCCGCCTGCACGGCGTCGGTGTGGAAGACCACCTTGGGGTCACGGGCCTTGGCCGCCGCGCAAAGCCCCTTGATGTCTTGGATGGTACCGATCTCGTTATTGACGAACATGATAGAGATGAGGACGGTCTCCGGCCGCATGGCCGCCAGCAGCGCCTCGGGCGTCACGATACCCGTCTCCGGCTCCAGGGGCAGGATCGTCACTGCAAAACCCTCGCGCCCCAACGCCTCCGCCTGATCCAGCACGGCGTGGTGCTCAAACGGCGTGAGGATGACGTGGTTGCCGCGCCCCCGGTTGGCGTAGAGCGTGCCCCGGAGCGCCCAGTTGTCCGCCTCGGTCCCGCCGCTCGTGAAGAAGATCTCCGGGGCGCGGGCGCCAATCAGATCGGCCACCTGCTGGCGGGCCTCCTCCACCCCCTTGCGGGCGCGGCGCCCGAAGGCGTGGATCGAGGATGGGTTGCCGAACTCGTCCACGAGGTAATCGTACATAAGCCTGGCGACTTCCGGGTGGCATCGGGTGGTTGCCGAGTGGTCGCAATAGACCTTGCGCACGGAAATTCACATCCTCGGCATTTAGATCTGGAAGTTGAGGGTCTGCAGGGCCTGCTCGGAACGGGCTTGCTCCACCAGATCCTGCAGGGAGATGGAGTCGATGACCGAGATGATCTGCCGGGTGACCTTCTCCCACACGCCGTGGACGGCGCAGTCGGCCGCACAGTCCGGTGCCGGTTCGCCCTCGACCGAGCAATCCGTAAACCCGATGGGTCCTTCGAGGACCCGGATCACATCGCCCACGGAGATCTGGCTGGCCGGACGGGAGAGCGTGTAGCCGCCCTGGGCGCCACGCACGCTGACGATGAGCCCGGACTTGCGCAGCGGCGCTGCCAGCTGCTCCAGGTAGTGCTCGGAAAGACCCTGCCGCTCGGCGATGGACTTCAGGGAGACCGGACCGGTGCCTTCATACATGGCCAACTCAAACAGGGCCTTGACGCCATACTTGCCCTTGGTTGAAAGCTTCACCCGGTACTGCCCCCTAATTCCGAGTATAATCATCGGATTGTTAAGTTCAGTGTACTTCGCCGCCCGGATGGTGTCAAGGTCATGGGACCGGCGGAGCCATCCGCAGGTTGAGGGAGCTGCGCAGGGGGACGGCAGCGCCTACCTTGAGGTCCTGGTCGATGACAAAGCCGGAGCCGCTGGTGCTGGCGGTCAGGCCCACCTCATCGGCCACCTGGCCCGCCTCCTTGAGGGAGAGCCCGGTGAAGTCCGGCACGGTCACCTGGTCGGTCCTTTTGGGGTCGGCGGGGGCGAGCCTGAGCTCAATCACAGAGGTGGCGGCCGCGGTGGCCCCGGGCTGGAGCGACTGAGACGTCACCACCGGCCCCGTTCCGGTGAGCTTGAAGGCGAAACCGGCCGATTCCAATCGCTGGCGGGCCCAGGCGGGCGGGAGTCCGACCGCATTGGGCACCACGGACGAAATTGGGCGGACCGCCGGCCTGGCGCCGCCTGTGTTTCTGACCTTGCCCGCATCCGGCGGAATATTCAGGGACTGCATGATGCGGGGGATCAGGGCGGAGAAGATCGGGGCGGCGACCACGCCGCCGTAACCCGAGCCTTCGGGCTCGTCCACCATGACGAGCATCTCCACCCGGGGGTTGCCGGCGGGGGCGAAACCGAGGAAGTCGGCGAGGTAGCGGTCCTTCATGTGGCCGTTCACGAACTTCTGGGCCGTACCGGTCTTGCCGCCGACCCTGTAGCCGTCCGTGACGGCTGTGGCGGCGGTGCCTTTCTCCACCACGCTTATCAGCAGGTCCCGCATCTCTTTGGACGTTTGCTGGCTGATGACCTGGCGCCGCTTGTCGGTGGGCGTGGTGCGGACCACCGTGCCGTTGGGGTCAAGCACCGCCCGTACCAGGTGCGGCTGGACCAGGTAGCCACCGTTGGCGACGGCGGCGCCGGCGGTGATCATCTGGATGGGGGTAACCTCCAGATGCTGTCCGATGTACATGTTCGCCCAGTCCACGTCCGACTTGCGATCGAAGCCCTCGGCACCGATGGCGGTGCCCTCGGCAGTAACATCCAGGCCAGTGGGCTCCATGAAACCGAAGGATTTCAGATATTTGACATAGGTATCACGTGGAATTTTCTGCCCCACCTGAATCAGACCGACGTTGCTGGAGCGCTGGAGCAGATCAGCGATGGTCATGGGCTTGGACGTTGGCGGCAAGTAGCTGTCCCAGTTGCGAATGGTCCAGCCATCGATCAACGTGTAGCCCTTGTCGAAAAAGGTCGTGTCCAGGGTAATCGCCCGCTCTTCCAGGGCAATCGCGGATGTGACGGTCTTGAAGATGGAGCCAACCGGCATCGGCGTGACCGCCCAGTTGTTTATACGGGCGAAGTCGACTGTGCCGTCCGGCTTGAGCCAGGTCTTGCGGTCGCCGGAGTCGGCGCCGGGGCGCATGGCCATGACGAGAATTTCGCCATTATGCACATCCATGGCGATGACCATCGCCCGCTTGGCCTTGGTCTCCTTCACTACCTCGTCGAGCTTCTGCTCCGCCAACTGCTGCAGCCCGACATCCAGGGTCAGGACCAGGTCCAGCCCCGGCTTGGTGGGCACGGACTCCTTGATGGTCCCTTCGATAGGGGTGTTGCCAGGGGTCACCTCGGACCAGACGAAGCCCGGAACGCCGCGCAACTCCTTCTCATAGAAGGCCTCCAGGCCGTATTCGCCCTTGGTGGCAGTGGCGTCGACATAGCCGATGACCTGGTTGGCCGTCGCCCCCTGCGGGTAGTCGCGACGAGCCTTCTGCTCGAAGTAAACGCCTTCGAGTCGCAGGTTCTCCACGGCCCGCTTCTGATCCTGACTCAGCTCGGATTTGAGCGGAATGTGGCCGGATCTCGGGCTCCCCTGCAGTTTGACCAGGACGGCGTCGGGCGCCAATCCCAGCGGGGGCGCCACCTTGGCGGCGAACGCAGCTGGGTCCTTGATCTGCAGCATATTGGCAACGGCGGTATAGACCGATGAGGAGACAGCGATGGTCATGTTATGGCGGTCACGGATGGCGCCGCGCACTGGGGTCAAGTCCAGTTTGACGAGGCGCAGTTCCTCGGCGCGGCGGGTGATTTCAGCCGCCGTAACGACCTGGAGCCAGACGAGCCGGCCCGATAGGCCGACCAGGGCCAGGGTGACCAGCAGGCGCAGGAACATAGTCCGACCCTTCGTCATGCGGGGCGATCCCTCCGGTGGACTAATTAAACATCCGGGTATCGAATCCCTGTCGGTTTGGCGGGGGATCTGAACGAGTGGAGTCCGCACAGGTTTCACTTACCCCTGCCAGCCCATCTGAACCAGGAACCGCGAGACCAGGGCATCAAAGCGCCGGGACTGCTCGGAGATCCACTCCCCGCTGCTCAGTTCGGGCAGGGTCAGATACCCCTCGTGGGCCTTGAGACTCAGGTACATCTCCCGGTCCTCGGTATCGGAGGCGAGGAAGGAGAAGCCGGTCGTTGCCGTGCCCCACTCCCAGGTCAGGCTGAAGCGCCGGTCCAGCATGGGCTCATCGCCCCCGGGCGTCACGGGAGCGAAGGCCTTGGCGACCAGGTCGAGCCCAAGTTCCCGCTCCATCTGCAGGGTGATGCTGAAGCCGGCCTCCACGGACGTGAGCCGGAAAACCTCGGCCTCATCCAACAGGATGCCGGCCAGTAGATGGACCTGCAGGTCGGACGAAGCCCCCGTGAGCTCCAGGTGAAAGTTGTCCAACCGGACCGCGAGGCGACTGCCCTCGGGGCCCCGCAGTTCCAATTCCTCATCAAAGACCTCCACCGCAAACTGGTCGGTCAACCCGCCTGCGATGAAGCGAGACCGCACGCGATCGGCAATGTGGCGTACCCGGTCGCGCAGGGAGAAGAGCTCCTCAAATTCGACGGTCAGGCTGAGTTCGATGTTTGGATGCACAAAAATCTCCTCCATCGGGGTCCAGGCGGTTGGCCCGCCGTCAATTCAGTCTAACCCTTTCCGCGTTACCCGAAAAGACTGCAGGAGTTTGTGCCTGCGGTTACGTACTTTTCCAATGAATTCTGATGATCGGGAGGTGCGGTCGTGAACAAAGCGCTGCTTGCCACCGATGCTTCCGCTGCCAGTCTGCGGGCGGCAAAGGTCCTGGGTGATCTGGCATCCCGTGACCCAGAATTGATGGTCACGATCATCCACGTCGTGCCGTTGCCCGAGGTGCTGACCCCCTCAGCGGCAGCCGGAACGCCGCTGACGCTGCCGGCGCAGATGGATGACTACGTGGCGCTGACCCTGCCCGCCATCATAGCGGCGACGGTCAAGGCCCTGGCACTGCCGCCGGAGCGGATCAAGACGGTGCATGTGATCGGCACCGCGGCGGAAAACATCCTGGGTGAGGCCCGCAACGGCCACTATGACCTGATCGTCCTGGGTCGGCGGGGACTCTCGACGCTAGGGGAGATCTTCTTGGGCAGCGTGAGCCAGGCGGTACTGCACCGGGCGCCCTGCCCGGTGGTGCTGGTCCCTTAGCTGCGATCTGATGGTGGGGCGGCGGGTCCTTGCGGGCCCGCTGCTCTTTTTTGTCAGCGCCAGCTCGACCTAACGCCCGGATGGCGCCGTGCTCCCTGCGATTTCATCCCGGCTTTCGGAGGATTCTCTGGCATTACTGCCGAACTCTGGGTAGTTACAGAAGGGAGGAGCGAAGTGGGAAAGCATCGCAGCAAGCGCTTGGTTTTGCTGGTGCTGGTCACGCTCTCCCTGCTTCCCGTGCGGGCGATGGCGGATCCGCCACCCGACTGGGATGCCCTGCAAAAGGAGCGGCAGGGCCTGGAGTCCAGTGCCAGCGAGGCAACCAAAGCGGAGCAGGCGGTGGTGGCGGAGATCTTCAGCCTCAACCGCACCTTGGAGGATACCCGAGCCCAGATCGCCAAGCTCGACGTCCAGATCACAGACGTCACCCAGCAGGAGTCGGCAGCGGCAGCGGAGCGGGACCGGCTGGAAACGAAGCATAAGGTCCGCCAGGCGCAGTTCGCGGTGCGGATGCGCTACTATAGCGAAGAGGGTAACTGGGCGCCAGTCGGGTTTCTGCTGAACTCGGGCAGTTTTTCGGACTTCCTGTTCCGCCTGGATGTGCTGCAGGCCATCCTGGAGCAGGACGCCCGTCTGATCCGGGAGCTGCGGTCGCTCAAGGCGGCGGTGGTGGAGCAGGCCCGGGTCCTCGCCTCGAAGCGTGCGGAACTGACCGACCTGCGTACCCGCCAGAGCGCCGAGGAGACGAAACTGCAGGCGGAGATCGCCCGCAAGGAGAGCATCCTCAGCGGCCTCAAGGAGTCCCGAGCCGGGGTCGAGGCGAAGGTTGGCGTGCTAGAGCAGGTCTGGGCGACGGCGGCCAGGCCGGTGCTGGAAGCCTTCGGTCGGGTGCTGCAGACGGTCGCCCTGAAGATCACGGACCTCTCGCCCGATTCGGTCCAATTCTCACTGGTGCCGCCGGGGGCCACGGTGAAGGTGCTGGAGGCGAGCCTGAACAGGTTCATCCAGCGGGAGAGCGACCTCAAGGGTCTCAATTTCCGGCTGCTGCCGAACCAGGCCAACCTGGAGGGCACGTTCAGCGGCGTGAAGGTGGAGATCCTTGGCCGCTTCATCCTCAAGGGCAAGGCGGTCCTGCGCTATGAGCCGCGCGAGATCCGTTTTCAGGATTTTACACTCCCGCAATCCGTCACGGACGAGTTGCTGGCGGCGGGCCGGCTGGATATGGACTACAGCTCCCTGGTGGGGATGTGGGCGGTCAAGGAGATCGCCATGGAGGACGGGACCCTGGTGGTCAAGGCAGGGCTCAAATGAATGAACAGGGGGCGGTGCAGGCTGGTGCACCGCCCCTTCGCTACCACTCAATCCGTACTTCTGTGCCGAGGTCCACCCGTTCGTATAACTCTGCTACGTCTCGATTGAACATGCGAATGCACCCAAGGCTGACATGCCGGCCCACCGTCTCCGGGCGGTTTGTACCGTGAATGCCATACACGTGCCCCCGGGTGTTACCTACGTCAAGCCCCATCCAGCGAGTGCCCAGGGGGTTGCGGGGTGAACCGCCTGGAATCGTCTCACCCGTAGCAGGGTTCGTCCAGGATGGGAACCAGGTCTTGAAAACGACATGGAAGGTCCCTTCAGGGGTAGCGCTTCGCTCCCGGCCAGTGCCCACCGGATAGACCGTTTGCAGCCTTCCATCCGCGAAAAGGGATAGCGTGTTAGGACCCTTCTTGATGACGATCCGCTGAACTGGCACCCGGTCTGCCTCCTCCTGACAGACTGTTTCCAGTGACAGCTTATGCTCGCCCCCGAGAGCGAAGCGTACAGTCCGGTCCGTGGGTGTGCATGCCGTGGCGGATGTTCTCCAGGGAATAGCGCCAGTGGGCACCCCGTCGCGCCCATTGAGAATTGGTAAAGGTCGTGCGATTCGCTTGGTCAGGTGACTGTCATCACCTCAGCCCAGACGGCCTCACGATCGTCCCGTGTCCACCCCGGTGGAACGGCCCCGGGGCGGGCCGCCACCCATGCGGCCGTGCAGGCCGCCAGGCGGGCAGCACCGGCCAGGTCCGCCCCCGCCAGCCGCCCGGCAAGGAACCCGGCATCCCAGGAATCGCCACAGCCGGTGCTGTCCACGGCGGTAGTCGCACATGCCCCCTGCTCTACTCGCAGCGATCCCTGTGCGCAGATGCTCCCGGCGGCCCCCAGCTTGAGGCCCACGGTCGGAAAGGCCCCGGCCAGTGCATCGAGAACCGCGGCCGGTTCATGCCGGCCGGTCAACAAACGCCCCTCCGCCAAATTGCACACGAAGCAGTCAACTCCGGCCAGTTCGGACAGCAACCGCTGCGGACCGTACTGAGCCAGGAGCGCTGTCGATGATGCGTCCACAGAGACGCGTATGCCATGCTCCCGGGCCATCGCCAAGGCGGCCAGCGCTGTCCGGCGCGGGGCATCCCAGAAAAATGAGTAACCGGTCAAGTGGATCAAGCTGGCGGTGGCCAGAGCGTCCAACGGCAAGTCAGATGGGGCCAGCTCGCGGTTGGCGCCGGGACTGATTAGCATGGAGCGCAATTATATCATCCATACTGGATAATGGATTTTTTTAACCAGCATTATTAGCGGATG
>DAHVXO010000363.1 GCA_027356675.1 Symbiobacteriaceae bacterium
CGCCTCTTCCAGCGCGGCGTCGAGGTCCATACAACCCCCATGGAGTTCGATCTGCTGCGGGTGCTTTGCCGTACCCCTGGACGGGTCGTTGCGCGCGAACGATTGCTTTCCCTGGCCACCTGGCAGGCGATCAGCGGCTCGGCCCGCAACATCGATGTCCACGTTCGTTCGTTGCGCATGAAACTGGAGGATGACCCCGCCAACCCGCGGCTGCTGGTCACAGTTCGCGGCTCCGGCTACTGTGTTCGTCCGGAAGTCCTGCAGCGATCGGAGGCTGGGCTCGCGTGAACAGATTCAAAATGCTTGTACTCGACATCGACGGGACGATTCTCAACAGTGCGGGGGCACTGTCGGCCCGCACGTGGTCAGCAGTTGTGCGGGCTCGCCATGCCGGGCTGTTGGTCACCCTGGCCACAGGGCGCAACTGGGCTCAGAGTCAACCGGTGGCGGCGGAACTGGGGATCACCGGGCCGATCGTCGTCAGTAACGGCGCACTCGTGGCCACACCGGGCACCGGTGAGGTTCTCCTTCACCGCCCGCTGGAGTCCCAAGTGGCCGTCCATGCCGTGCGCAGCTTGCAGCGGCTGGGATTTTGCGTCTTTGCCAGCCGTGGCGAACTAGGTGGCGCTTCACTGTTGTTCGAGCAGCCACCGCTCAACCCGGCGGCGGCAAGGCTGCTGCAGCAGGATCCCGCATCGTGTATGCAGGTTTACGATCTGGCCGGTGCGTCCGCTGCGGGCAACGCTCTGAAGGTCTTCACCGTCGACAGCGCCGAGGCAATTACGTCGGCCGCACCGCGCCTGAGGCGGCACCTGCCGAGGGCCGCCGATCTACTCGTCATGCCCGAAGGGAACGGCTATGCACTGCTTGAAATCACGACTCCCGGTGTGACCAAGGCCACGGGCGTGCAGAGTCTCGCTACCCGGTACGGCCTGACGATGAACGATGTGATTGCAATTGGCGACAACCTGAACGATCTGGAACTCCTGCGGGCAGCCGGCCTCACCGTGGCGATGGGAAATGCTAGCGCAGAGGTCCAAAAAATCGCCGACATCGTCACGGACACCCATGACCGCGACGGCGTGGCCGCCTTCCTTGAGGAATACGTCTTCAAGGTGGCCTGAGTCGGGTGGTTGTAGAGGAGATGCACATATCTGTGGCAAACAAAGAGATCAGTGCACTCCGCAGGGAGGTAGGCCCCTTGCCAGACCGAATTCTCGTGGTCGACGATGAAGACTCGATCGTGCAGTTGATCACTTATAACTTGAAGCGGGCGGGCTTTGAGGTCGTAAGTGCGAGTAACGGCGAAGATGGGCTCGAACTCTCGCGCCGTGAAACATTCGACCTGCTGGTGCTTGATCTGATGCTGCCTGGTGTGGATGGCTTTGAGGTCTGCAAGGAGATTCGCAAGACCTCCCATGTGCCCATCCTGATGCTGACGGCTCGTGGCGAAGAGATCGATCGGGTGGTCGGCTTTGAAATCGGTGCCGATGACTACGTCACCAAACCGTTCAGCCCCCGTGAGCTGGTGGGCCGGGTCAAGGCCATTTTGCGCCGCACCCGGCGGGCACCCGAGCGGCCGCCCGATTATGAGACCGATGCCCGGAGCTATGGCCCGCTGACCATCAACTTTGTCACCTACGAGGTGACGCGACATGGGGAGCGCGTGGATCTGACACCGACCGAGTTCCAGATTCTGAAACTCCTCAGCCAACATCCGGGCCGGGTCTTCAGTCGCGATGAACTGGTCGATCGGATCATGGGGACGGACTTCTTCGGCGATGTGCGGACCGTGGACGTCCATATCCGGCACCTGCGGTCGAAGATCGAAGCCAACCCGTCTGAGCCGGAGTTCATTGAGACTGTACGCGGTGCGGGTTACAAGTTCACGGGGGCGAAGCGGAAATGAGGCGGCTGGAGCGGCAAGCCTTGCGCTACTTTCTCGGCCCCTTGATCGCCATCGTCCTGATCGGCGTGCCCTACCTGGCGTCTGGGCGGGTGCAGCGGGCCCTGGAGAGCGGACCCGATTGGGTGGACCTCCTGGTCTGGGTGGCCCTGGTTTTCTTCGCCTTGATTCCACCGGTTTGGGGCTACCGGATCACCATGCGCATCGCCGCAGCGCTGGGGCAGTCCACCGAGGTGGTGCGACGGGTCGCTTTGGGCGATTTTTCGCGCACCCTGGCGGCCTGGGCCTCTGAATCCAGTGACATGTTCGACCTTGAGCAGGGAATCAACGCCACGGCGATGCACTTGCAGGAGCGATTGGCCGAGTTGAACGCGGAGAAAACCCGGTTGGAAGCCGTCCTCGCAAATATGGCGGAAGGTGTGCTCCTGCTAGACGCCCAAAAGCACATTGTGTTGGTCAATCCGGCTGCCGAGGCGATGTTTGGCATCCAGCGGGCAGACGCGATTGGTCGCGACCACCTCGAGATCATGCACCATTTCGCCCTCGATCAGAGCCTGGATCGCGTTCTGGCGACCGGGGAACCGGAGTTGCTCGAGATCAAGCGGGCCCGCCCGGAAGAGCAGGTGCTAGAGGGGCGTATCGCGCCCGCGGGAAGGGCGGTCACCGAGTCCAAGGCCGTCCTGCTGGTCATGCGTGACATCACACGCTACCGGCGGCTGGAGCAGATGCGCACGGAGTTCGTCTCCAACGTCACCCACGAACTGCGGACCCCGCTCACCTCGATTAGCGGGTTTGCCGAAACGCTGCTGGAAGGCGCACTGGAGGACCCGGAGGCGGCGCGGCACTTCGTCGGCATTATCAAGCGGGAAAGTGACCAGCTGGGCCGGCTGATCGCGGACCTTCTGGACCTCTCCCGCATCGAATCCGGCAAGTGGCAGATGCGCAAGGAGCCCGTCCACCTGGCGACACTGGCCGCAGAGACTGTCGGGCGCCTGGCCACCAAGGCGGAGAGCCTCGGCGTTCAACTGGAGATCACCATCGCCGATGCGATTGCGGCCATCCCCGGTGACCCTGACCGGCTGGCTCAGGTCTTCATCAACCTCGTCGACAACGCCCTCAAGTACACCCCCAGGGGCGGTCGGGTCACGGTATCAGCGACCGATGAAGAGCGGACCGTGCGAGTCAGCGTCGCAGACACCGGCACGGGCATCCCCAAGGCGGACTTGCCACGAATCTTCGAGCGGTTTTACCGGGTGGATAAGGCTCGCTCACGCAGCACCGGTGGGACTGGGTTGGGCCTTTCCATCGTCAAACACATCATTGATGCGCACGGTGGCACCATAGGTGTCGTGAGTGACACCGGTAAGGGTGCCACTTTTACCTTTACACTACCCAAATCTTAACCCCACCTTAACGCGACGCGTCCCCTTGTCTTAACCAGATCTCGTTAACGTTATGTTAGATAGCCGCTCAGAGAGGGGACGCGTCACTTGAACCGTGCTCACACCTCCGACCGCGTCGCCAAAGTTCTATTGACGCTCAGTGCGATCACTGTCTCAGTCGTCCTTGCCGCGATCTTGATCTTCGTCGGCAAAGAGGGCTTGATGACGTTCGTACACATAAGTCCCCTGGAGTTCTTCCTTAGCACCGATTGGAATCCACCACAGAATAAATTCGGTGCGTTGCCGTTCATGGCCGGTTCCGTCGCGGCAACCGCAGTCGCCCTGATCATTGGCGCTCCACTGGGTCTGGCCGGTGCAATCTTCATGGCCAAGGTCTCTCCCGGTTGGATGCGGGATTTGCTGCGGCAGGCGAGTAACCTGTTCGTCGGGATTCCCTCGGTCGTCTATGGGTTCGTCGGTATGACTATCCTCGTGCCCTGGGTGCGCAATCACCTGGGCGGACAGGGCTATGGGGTACTCGTCGCCGGCATCATCCTCTCCATCATGGTGCTACCGACCATCATCGGCGTAACGGAAGATGCGCTGCGCGAGGTGCCCGTCGCCTTGGAGGAAGGGTCGCTGGGTTTGGGCGCGACACGGTGGCAGACCATCTGGCACGTGCTGGTGCCCGCCTCGCGGCCGCGAATCCTGGCCGGCATCATCCTCGCCTTTGCCCGCGCATTCGGTGAGACGACGGCCGTGCAGATGGTAATCGGCAACTCGCCCCGACTGCTTGGCAGCCTCACGACCGGCACGTCAACCCTGACCAGCCAGATCATTATGGAGATGGGGCAGACGCACCCCGGTTCGACCTGGAGCCGTGCGCTCTTCATGATGGCTTTCGGGCTCCTCATCAACTCGCTGCTCATGATCGTGCTCGTCCGCTGGATTGGCAACCGGGGGGTGTCACGATGAGCAAGGCACGCATCTGGGACCGGGTAGCCACTGCGGTGCTTTGGGGATCCGGCCTGACCATCCTGATCGTGCTCTCGGCCTTTCTGATCCGGATCCTGGGGCAAGGGCTGCCGGTGCTTGACTGGCACTTCATCACCGCCAAGCCCAGGGCCCTGAACGCCGGCGGCGGCGTCGGACCGGAGTTGTTCAACACCTTTTACATCACGGGTTTATCCCTGCTCTTCTCCCTGCCCGTGGGCCTCGGGGCCGGCCTCTTCATGGCGGAATACGCCAAACCAGGTCCTGTGACCAATCTGATCCGCCTGAGTGTCGAAGCGCTGGCTTCGGTTCCTTCGATCGTGTTGGGTCTATTCGGGATGATCCTCTGGGTGCAAGCACTGGGATGGGGCTTCACCATCCTCGGCGGTGCCCTGTCGCTCGCCCTGCTCAACCTGCCGGTTCTGGTCCGTGTGACGGAGGAAGCGGTCCGGGCTGTGCCGCTGTCTTACCGTGAAGGGAGCCTGGCTCTGGGCGCAACCCGCTGGCAAACCGTCAGCCGTGCGGTCTTCCCCAGCGCTCTGCCATCGGTCCTGACCGGCATCACGCTGGTCGCGGGACGGGCTATCGGCGAGACGGCCATCCTCATTTACACGGCGGGTGTGTCAGTGGCCCGCCAATTCCCGGAGTTCAACCTCATGGCCGCTGGTGAGACACTGGCGGTGCGCATCTGGGCGGTCAAGTCGGAAGGGTTGGTCCCTGACGCCGACAGCATCGCCGCCGGCACGGCTGCCCTGCTGGTGCTCGTCGTGCTCGCCTTCAACCTGCTCCTGGCCGCACCGCTCTACTGGTGGCAGCGGTCCCGCACTGGGCGGGCCCGTTAAGCCTGAAGGAGGTCCTTGGCGTTGACAGATCAAGTACGCATCGCAGTGAACGACCTCTCCCTGTTCTACGGCACCTTCCGTGCCCTACGGGGAATTACGCTGGATATCCCGCAGAACCGGGTGATGGCCCTGATCGGTCCGTCCGGGTGCGGCAAGTCCTCCTTCCTGCGCACGGTCAACCGCATGAATGACCTGGTGCCCGGGGTGCGGGTTGAGGGGAAGATCCTGCTGGATCAGAAGGACATCTACGACCCATCTGTGGACGTCGTGCTCCTGCGCAAGCGGATTGGCATGGTCTTCCAGCGCCCGAACCCCTTCCCAATGTCGGTCTACGATAACGTGGCGTACGGGCCGCGCATCCACGGCGAGAGCCGCAAGGCCGTGCTCGACGAGGTCGTGGAGCGTTCCCTCGGCGATGCCGCCCTCTGGGAAGAGGTGAAGGATCGGCTGGGGAAGAGCGCCCTTGGGCTCTCCGGTGGACAGCAGCAGCGGTTGTGCATCGCCCGATCGCTGGCGGTCAAGCCCGAGGTGCTCCTGATGGACGAGCCGGCGTCAGCACTAGACCCCATCTCCACCGCGAAGATCGAGGACCTGATCCGGGACCTGCGTGAGCATTACACCATCGTCATCGTCACTCATAACATGCAGCAAGCCGCCCGGATCTCCGACAACACCGCCTTCTTCCTCTCCGGCGAACTGGTAGAGCACGGGTCCACGGGCGCCATGTTCACCAACCCAAAGGACCAGCGCACAGAGGATTACATCACCGGTCGCTTCGGCTAGGTCGGTTGCGAAAGGAGAGTGGATGGCAGATGGCCACCAGGCAGTCATTTCATGAGCAGTTGAAGGCCCTCCAGCGCGACCTGCTGAAGATGGGCGTGCTTGTGACGGAGCAGATTGAGAAGGCTATGCAGTCGTTGGCCAAGGGCGATCTGGAGCTGGCCCGTAACGTGATCGACGGCGATGACACGGTCGATGCCATGTTGATCGATATCGAGAAACGGTCACTCCAGTTGATGGCGCTCCAGCAGCCGATGGCTTCCGATTTGCGGACGATCGGCACGGCGCTGAAGATCGTGACGGACTTGGAACGCATGGCCGACCACGCCACGGACATTGCCAAAATCACGGTGCGCTTGGACCGCGAGCCGTTGATCAAGGAACTGGTATTGCTCCCGCGGATGGCAGAGCGAGTGCAGGTCATGATCCACGAGGCGCTGGAGGCGTATGTCAACCGGGATGTGGCGCGGGCTCGCACCATGACCGACTTGGATGACGACGTGGATGCGACCTACCGCGAGGTCTTCGACGAACTGCTTGGGATCATGCAGACCCACCCACCGTCGGTGAAGCAGGCAACTTACCTGTTGCTGGTGGCGATGTACCTGGAGCGCATCGGGGACCATGCCACCAACCTGGGTGAGTGGACGATCTACATGGTGACAGGCGAACTGAAGGACCCGAATGCATGATGACACCCCGGGGGGCGACCCTCGGGGTGCTTCCATTGGCAATCCCTTTCCACTGGAGACCGGTTCGACGCTCTGCACATAAGCTGGCCGGGATGATGAATGGAGGAGGCCTGGATCCTGATGCAAGGCGGACCGTTTTACCCTCAATCTGCGTGGATGTTTGTTGAACAGCCGGCGATGGCGATGCCGGAGCGACCCGCGCGAGTCAGTCCCGAACAACTTGTTCAGGTGCTGTCACCGCTGACCTATGCAGCCGGTGAGGCGCTTCGGGGTGGAGCGCCGGTGGGTAGCGTTCTGCGGGAGTTCATCCTGGCCGGATTCCTGGTCGGGGCGGGAATGGCCCCGGTCGAAGCGCTCGAACTGGTGGGGCTGTGGCGGTCGGCCGGAGTCTCTCCCGGGTCAGGGCGAGGTGAGGCGGGTGAAGGGCGTGAGCACCCGGCCCCGGCGCCGGCCAAGAGCTATGAGCCCCTCTTGCGTTCCATGGAGACCGCCATGCGTGACGAGCTCACCGCCAGTGAATATTACGGTGCCCTGCGAGACATTGCCGAAGGCATGCCCCTGCGTGAAAAACAGGCTGTGGTCGCCTACATAGATCACGCCAGGGCTGACGAGCAGAAGCACCTGCGGATCCTCACTGAGCTGTACCGGGCGCTGTCGGGGCGTGTCCCCGAGGTGAAGCCAGAGCGGGTGGAGTTCGAGGGGCTGGCTGACGGCCTCCGGAAGGCGATGGAGATGGAGTACGAGGCGTTCGAAGAGTACCGGCGACTCTACTTGGATTATCCGGAGGAGCGGTTTCGCCGGGTCTTCTTCCTGCTGTTGACTGATGAGCTGGAGCACGCCACGCGCTTCAACTACGCCCTGCAGACGCTGGCAGGGTGATCGCACCCTAACACCGTCCCCCCCAGGTGAGGTACAATCGGGGGTGAGGTGAGTGTCAGGATGTCCGTGCGGGTGCTGGGGCTCGACCCCGGCAAGACGACCGGTTTCTTCGTAAGCAAGGGCTACGCCCCCTTGGTCTGGGGCTCGGAGCGAGACGCGGCCCGCATCCTTACCGCCACGGGGCCGGTCGACGTGGTGGTGTATGAGGATGCCATGGACCTGAACCAGGTGGAGCCGCTGCGCCGCCTGTTGGCTGTCCCCTGGGTCCCCGTCACCCCGGAGCAACTCCAGCGGCGCCTCTTCTCCCGGGTCCTGGGACGCAAACTGGTACAGGGGCCACTGGCACGGCGGGAGGTTGTGCGGCGGGCCTTCGGCTCCACCCCCACCGACGTCCACGCCCTGGATGCCGCCTGCCTGGCCGTCTGGTGGCTGTCCGGCAGCGATATGGCAGGCGCCGCCCCGGACCTGGGGAACCTGAGGGTCTGGGACCTCTTCACCATCGCCGATGAGGCAGGCGAGGATACCTACCAGGTCGTTCCGCCCAACACGGCAGACCCGTCAGACGGGACGGTTTCCTGGGCCTCTCCCCTGGTGCTGGCGGTCAAGGACGCCCGCCCGGGCCAGCGGGTCACGGTCATGGCCCCGGGCGGCGACTGGGAGTGCACCCTGGTGCGCATCGAGCCGCGAGAGTGAAGAGACGAGGGCGAAACGCCCTCGTCTGTACAGGTGCACTAGCAGGACCGGGGAATGACTCCCCCGGTCCTATGCGCGAGGCCCTTTTTCGATGATACATGTACCCCTATGGGTATTAGATTAGCTTATGATTCCGGCTGATGTTCGGTATTAGTAATGACGCGCACGGATGCGGCAGGGACAGTGAAATGTATACCGAATATCACCATTAGCTAAACCTAAATAATACCACGCGAACTACGGCACCGAGTTCGGCACAGCTTTTAGTAATGAAACTGTAGGAGACCCAGAAGTCTTGCAGTATAATCCATCGTCCTGCTAGCCCTTTATTGTGAACGAATGAACAAACACAAGGATTTTTTAGAACCAGCGAAATGGTCTCCATGAAAAAGGAGGGTAGTACTTGGCTGAAGGGAATGCTGCCCCTGGTGTCCACAGCCAACCATAAAAAAATATGAAGGCTCCAACTTCCTTCCACACTCGGCAACCTACCCACTCGAATTCAGGAGGGAAATCCATGACGACTGTATCCAATCTCCCGGCTCAGACCCCGATGAAGAAGAGCTGGCTGTCCAGCGAAGACTGGTGGTCCGTCATCCTCGGCCTCTTCCTCGTACTTGGCACCTACCTGACCTTTGCCGCCAACTCTCCGCTCAACATCATCAAGAAGGCGATTCCGGCTAACTGGCCCAAGGTCCCGCTGGCGACCCACTTCGCCACCAACTGGACCGCCTACATCTTCATGTTTCTCTTATTGCTGATCCTCACCAGTGTGGCCATCGCCATCATGGGCGGCAAGGTTTCCAACTACGCCATCGGCTTCACGGTCCTGTTCGTCAGCTCCCTGGCGATCCTGATCCTGGGCAGCCAGGTGACGCTCAAGAAGTACGGCCTCGAGTACCCGTTCTGGTCCCTCGTCCTTGGCCTCATCATCGGCAACATCTGGACCCTGCCCAACTGGCTCAAGGCAGCCGCCAGCCGCACGGAGTTCTTCATTAAAACCGGCATCGTGCTGCTGGGCGCCAACCTTTCCTTCACGGTCATCATCCAGGGCGGCGTCTGGGGCTTCCTCGAAGCGTTCCTGATCGTGGTCTGCGGCTTCACCACCGCCTTCCTTATTGCTAAGAAGCTTGGCTTTGATAATCGGTTCGCGGCGGTCCTCGGCGCCGGCGGCTCGGTCTGCGGCGTCTCCGCCTCGATCGCCGTCGGCGGCGCCGTGAAGGCCGACGAGAAACATGTGGGCTACATCTCCTCTCTAGTTGTCCTCTACGCTCTGGTCCTGATTTTCCTGCTGCCGGCGCTAAGCCGGGTGTTGGGCCTGAACGAACACGTCGCGGGCGCCTGGATCGGTGGCTCCGAACTGGCCGATGCCGCCGGCCTCGCCGCTGCGGCCATGATCTCCGACAAGGCGGTCAAGGCGTTCACGCTCGTGAAGCTCAATCGTGACGTCATGATCGGCTTCCTGTGCTTCATCTTCGCCACCATCGCCGTTACCAAGTGGGACCGCAAGCCCGGCGCCGCCCTCCCTAGTCCTATGGTAATTTGGGATCGCTTCCCGAAGTTTGTGCTGGCCTTCGTCGCTTCCTCGATCCTGGTCACCTACCTGGAGACGCTGCACGGCAAGGACATTAGCACCCACGTCGTTGCGAACCTGAACGCCATCCGGACCTGGCTCTTCACCATCGCCTTCCTCTGCATCGGTCTGAACACCAAGATCAAGGACGTGCGAGCCATGGGCTCCAAGCCGATCATTGCCTTCACGGCCGTCGTCGGCGTGAACATAATCATGGGCTTCATCCTGGCGAACCTCTTCTTCGGCGGCATCATCGCTGCCCCACTGAAGTAGGCGGCCGGAAGCAAATTCCCAGTCACCTACAAGGAGGTGCCTCAAGAGATGGCAGACGAGACCAAGACCCCACTGCTCGACGAACTCGAGAAGGGGCCGTGGCCTAGCTTCGCAACGGAGATCAAGCGGGCCGCTGCGAAGAAGCCGAACGCCAAGGGCCTGATGTTGCAACTGGAGCGGTCATACCGCGAGAAGCGCGGCCACTGGAAGCACGGCGGCATTGTTGGCGTGAAGGGCTACGGCGGCGGCGTGATCGGCCGCTATTCCGACAGCGCCGACGAGTTCCCGGAAGTGGGCGAGTTCCATACCTTGCGGATCAACCAGCCCGCCGGCTGGTTCTACACCACGGACTCCCTGCGCAAGGTGTGCGACATCTGGGACAAGTACGGCAGCGGTCTCACGAACTTCCACGGTGCCACCGGCGACGCGATCCTGCTCGGCACCTCGACAGCCAACCTTCAGCCCTGCTTTGACGAATTGTCGGATGCCGGGTACGATCTGGGCGGCTCCGGCGGCTGCCTGCGCACACCCAGCTGCTGCGCCGGCCCATCGCGCTGCGAATTCGCCTGCTTCGACACCCTGGATGTGACCCACGAGGTCACCATGGCCTTTCAGGATCAACTGCACCGACCCGGGTGGCCCTACAAGTTCAAGATCAAGGTCTCCGGCTGTGCCAACGACTGCGTGGCCGCAATTGGCCGCTCCGACTTCTCGGTCCTGGGCACCTGGCGTGACGAGATCCGGATCGATCAGGCGGCCGTACGCGCCTATGCTCAATCCGGCATGGACGTCCGTGGCGTCTGCGAAGGCTGCCCGACCAAGGCCATGCTGTGGGACGCAAAGAGCGAGACCCTGACCATCGAGAACGCGGACTGCACCCGCTGCATGCACTGCATCAACGCGATGCCCAAGGCGCTCCGCCCCGGCATCGAGAAGGGCGCCACGATCCTCGTAGGCGGCAAGGCCCCGATCGTTCAGTCCCCGCTCATGTCCTGGGTGATCGTGCCCTTCATGAAGATGGAGGCGCCGTACACCGAGGTGAAGGAGTTGCTCCTGAAGATCTGGGAGTGGTGGGACGAGAACGCCAAGAACCGCGAGCGCCTCGGTGAGACGATCATCCGCAAGGGCATGCGCAATTTCCTGAAGGCTGTGGACCTGCCCCCGGTGCCGCAAATGGTCTTCCAGCCCCGCGCGAACCCGTTCTTCTTCTGGTGGCCTGAGGAGATCAACAGGCCGGAACAGACCAACCCATAGGAGAGGTGACAGGACATGGCACGGACGGATATTGGCCCCCCCAAGTATACCGAGATGCTTCCGCCGGTGATCAAGGAGAACTACGGCAAGTGGCTGTACCACGAGATCCCGGAGCCCGGCGTTCTGAAGCACGTCTCTGAGACCGGCGGTGTCCTCTGGACGGTGCGTGTCGGCTCTCCCCGCCTGGTCAGCGTAGACTTCATCCGCGAGATCTGCGACCTGGCCGACCGGTACTGTGACGGGTACCTGCGCTTCACCTCCCGCCACAACGTGGAGTTCCTGCTCTCCGACGAGAGCAAGATCGCCCCGCTACTGGCGGACCTGAAGGCGAAGGGCTGGCCGGTGGGCGGCACGGGCAACTCGATCAGCAACATCGTCCATACCCAGGGCTGGGTCCACTGCCATACCCCGGCCACCGACGCTTCCGCAATCGTGAAGTCGGTGATGGACGACCTGCATGATTACTTCACGTCGATGACCCTGCCGGCGAAGCTTCGCATCGCCCTGGCCTGCTGTATCAATATGTGCGGTGCCGTGCACTGCTCGGACATCGCCATCGTGGGCATCCACCGGAAGGCCCCGAAGGTCGACCATGAGATGTTTGCCAAGGTCTCTGAGATTCCGAACGTCATCGCTGCCTGCCCGACAGCGGCGATTAAACCGAACCCGAAGATCAAGAGCGTCGAGATCAACGAGGAGCGCTGCATGTACTGCGGCAACTGCTTCACCATGTCGCCGGCCCTGCAGATTGTCGACCCCGAAAACGACGGCGTGGCGATCTTCGTAGGCGGCAAGGTCAGCAATACCCGTGGCGGCCCGGCGTTCTCCAAGCTCGTGATCCCCTGGCTGCCCAACACCCCGCCACGGTGGCCCGAGGTGACCGAGGCGATCCGGAGCCTCGTCGAGGTTTACGCCAAGAACGCCCGCGCAGGTGAGCGCTACGGCGAATGGGTTGAACGGATCGGCTGGGAGCGGTTCTTCAAGCTGACCGACCTCCCGTTCACCGACAAGCACATCGACGATTTCACCTACGCCGCACCGACCTTCCGGTCTACCTCCAACTTCAAGTGGTAACACGCTGACGGGTCCGGGGGTGGTCCCAGCGGCCGCCCCCACCGTCTCTCTCAACAAAAGAGGTGCCATCGGATGTATATCGTGAGCATCAATGCGGACAAGTGCAAGGGCTGCAAGGACTGTCAGGACCTGTGCCCATCCGGTCTGCTTGGCATGGAGGGTGACAAGGCTGCCGTGATCGGCGACTCTACGGAGTGCATGGGCTGCCAGAGCTGCACCGCCATTTGCGAGGAAGAGGCGATTGAGGTTGTTGAGTACTAAGCGGTTGCAGGTTAGCCGACCACGAAGCCACCGCTATCCCTGTGAGGAGGCAGAGTCATGTCTGAGTTGGCCGCATTGGGAATCACCGTTGACGAGGACGGTTTCATTGAGGATCCCGCCCAGTGGAACGAGATGGTTGCGAAGGTTCTGGCGATCACGGAAGATGTCCCGGAGTTAACCGAGGAGCACTGGAAGGTCGTCAACTACCTGCGCAAGTACTTCCTCGACTTCGGTGTGGCCCCCATGATCCGCAAGCTCTGTAAGGATACCGGCTGCGACCTGAAGCGAATCTACGAACTGTTTCCCAGCGGCCCGGCGAAGGGCGCCTGCAAGATCGCCGGCCTGCCAAAGCCCACCGGCTGTGTGTAGGCCCAAGGTTGCTCGCCAGGGGAGGCCCTGAGCCCGAGAGCAGGACGGTGGCGTCCTGCTCTCGGGAACGGTTCGGACCCGCGCATTGGCGATGAGTGGGAAGGAGAGCACAAGGGATGGCAAGCTTGCTCTTATGGTTCGCGTTGGGCTTTTTCGCCTTCATGGTGGTCTACCGGA
>DAHVXO010000366.1 GCA_027356675.1 Symbiobacteriaceae bacterium
GAGAGCGCCTCCGTGATCTCGTCGCCGGCGATGGGCACCATGTCATAAGCGGTGACCGTTCCCTTGCTAGTGATGGCGATATCCGACGTCCCGGCGCCAATGTCCACCAGGACCAGGTTGAGGTGGCGCATCGTCTGCGGAACCGCAACGCTAAGGGCGGCTATGGGCTCCAGGGTCAGCGCGGTCATCTCGAGTCCGGTGCGCTCCAGAACCGATTGCAGGGAATCGACGACCGCCCGGGGTAGAAAGGTGCCGATCACATCCAGTTCAGCGCGGTTTCCCCGCTGACCGACCAGATTGCCGATGGGAAGGCCGTCCAGGCGGGCTCCCATGACGCTGTGCCCCACGTAATGATAGTCCTGCGGCTTCTCTCGCTCCCGCAGCACCGCTGCCAGGGCACTCTGAGCAACCTGCACGGCTGCCAGCTCGAGAGCGAAGACGTCCGCGGCAGTCAGCTCGTTCAAGCCGGAGAGTTCCCGGCTGGCAGTGCCTTTGAAGGTCCGCAGGGCACGACCGGCCGCAGCCACCGCTGCCTCCGTTAAAGGAAACCCGGCCTTGGCCGACAGCTTTTGCACAATGCGGCTCACAACGCCGGCTACCTCTGCGACGTCATGGATCTGGCCGTCGAACATGGCCCGCGTGGCGTGCTCCAGGCGCTCGGCTGCGATGATTTTTAGTCCTCGCCGCCCAGGCACAGTCAGGAGCCCAACCACCTTGCGTGTGCCGATGTCGAGTGCAAGTGAAGGCCGGTCGGACATGCGTAGGTACCCCTTTCACAGCGCCGGGGACAGGAGACGCCCTGCGAGAAACTCGGCGGCGGCGGCGGCGGCTGTGCGATCGATTGCAAGGGTCAGATGCCCTGCGTTTCGACAGATCCGAGGCGGCCGCCCCCAGGCTTCCCAGAAGGCCTCCTGCAGGTGAACCGGAACGACACGATCCCAAAGCGGGGTCACGAACAGGAGGTGCTCCAGGGGAATCGCAGGTTGATGTGCCGAAGGCGCCACGGTCCGCAACTGAGTTGGAATATCCCCCGGTCGAAAACCGTGCCTGGTTACGACCGAACGGATTTCATGGCTCCCCGGTAGCAAGGCCAGGGCGTCGCCGGGGTTGTCCAGCGGTTCCATCAGCACCACACCGGCCAGGTCAGGCAATAGCGTGGACACCAGACCCGCGATGCACCCGCCCAAACTGGTGCCCCACAGGCCGACGGCCTGGTCGCTCCGGCGCTCCAGCCAGCGGACCAGGGCAACCACGTCTGCGGCGGCCTGCCGAACTGCGTGCTGAGTCTGTGCCAGGTCTGGACTGAAGAAACCCTCGCCTGACCGGCAACCCCGACGCTTACGCGACTTGTGGAAGGGCGGGTCCAGCAAAGCGACATTCATGCCCCGCTCGAGCAGCGACCGTCCCTGGATATTCTGGTGCACACTGTACCCGTAGGGCGGCAGAGAGCCGATGCCATACCCAGGAACAATCACAACCCACGGAGCGGTGGCAGAGACCTCCAGCAGCCGGCCGGACACAATCTTGTCTTCCGGTTGACCAGCTTCGTAAGGGCTTGAAAAGGCGTAACCACTCATGTGGTATCCGTTCCAAGCAGAGTCCCGGCTAAGCTGGAGGTCATCCGGAGCGGGAATGAAGGCCAGGCCCTGCAAATCGGCAGGTTGGGCTGGCCGGAAGGGGCCAAGCCGCCGACGGTAACCGGGAGAAATCAACTTCAGGAAAGGAAGCATCGCGTCGTCGAGCTTCTCACTCAACCAGCGGCGCACGGTGGGGTCTCCTCCTGTGGAGCGAACGCTCCCATCTGCTAGCTGTTGGCTGTATTCTCCTTGCTCATGGCCATCAGGCGCTCCAACATAGCGAGCACCTCTGCCGTGGAACCAGCACCCGTGTAGATGAATGGATGCGACTCAAACTGCTCCAGCAAGTCGGTGAGCTCGGCCGAACGGTTCAGGACGGTTCGCAGGGCTGTGCGGACATCATCTTCATATGTGACCAGGTCGCCCTGCTGGGCATGGGCTTGCTCCAGTGCGGCTCGCTGCTCTGGCGTCATGGCCAGGAGGCGGCGCAGCCAATCGGCGCTCTCGTGAATCTCCTGAATGCCCTCGCGCAGGGCCCCAACCTCAAGAAAATGCGTCATGCGTACACCCGCTTCAGAATGGCTGTGGTAGATTCGGCAATTTCTCTCAACAATTTCGACGGCGGGGCACGCTCTTCCTTCACCTGTAGACCTCACGGGCTGCCAGACATAACGACGGACGAAGACGAGCACACTATGAAGCGAACCAGCCGGGCTGCATGCGCCCTGCTGCTTAGATACCGCAGGGCGGCCTTCTGCCGGCCTGCGGACACCGCTGTGCCCTCTCACCCGCCTACCGCGTGGTTATAGCAGTCGAAGGCTTGGTCAGGCTGACCTAACCGCTCGAAGCAGAGACCGAGGCCCCAGAGGTAAGACCGGTTGCGGGGCTCGGTCAGCGCTGCGAGGCGATAGGCCGTCAAGGCACGGTCATACTCCCCCATGGCCAACAAACATGCAGCCTTATTCGCCAGCATGGGCGCGTCGTCCCAACGGCGCTCCAGGGCTGCCTCGAAGCAATCCAGCGCCTCCTGGTATTGGCCGGCCGCCATAAGCAGGTGGCCCTTGTTGTTCAGCAGGGTGGCATCCCCCGGCGATAGACTGAGGGCCGACTCAAGCGCCACCGCCGCCTCGGACTGACGACCAGCCCGCACCAGGGCCGCAGCCAGGTTCCCCAAGGTGAAGACAGACCCGGGTTCCAGATCGTGAGCCTGCCGGTAAGACTCGATAGCCTCTTCGGGGCGTCCCGCCGCCAACAGGGAGAACCCGAGGTTGTTGAGCACCACAGGATCCTTGGGTCGAAGGCGCAAGGCTTTCTGCATGCACCCGAGCGCCTCGGTGGATTCACCAATTTTCTGCAGCACCAATCCGAGGTTGGCCCACACAGCGCCATCGGTCGGGATCATACGGCGCGCCCGCCGGTAGGACGCGGCGGCAGCTTCATATCGCCCCAGATGGTCCAGACAGAGGCCGCGGTTGTTCCAGAGGGGCCCGCTGTCAGGTCTGGCCGCAAGCGCCCCGTCCAGGTAGACCAACGCTTCCCCCGGCCTCCCGATGGCCAGCAACAGCACACCCTTGGATTGCCACAGGTCCACCATGTCGGGCCGGGCCCGCAGGCCGGCTTCCAATTGCTCCAAAGCCCCGGCGGCGTCACCGGCGCGAACCAAGGCCTCGCCTAGCCACAGGCGCAACCGAGCGTTGAGCGGGTCCTTGTGCACAGCACTGCGGATCGACACAGTCGCATCCTCTGGATGGTTCCCGACGGCCAACTGCAGGACCCCGAACCTGGCCTTCAGGTCCTCCCGTTCTGGCGACCGCGCAAGCAGTTCCTGACACCGAGCGCGGGCGCTGTCCACCCGGCCGGCCCACAGCAACAGCACCACCGCCCGCCACCCCGCGGGCGGCGGGCTATACCACGGAAGCATACCCAGCTCCCAGCGCAGGGCCCAGGGCCGCAGTACAGTCCGGTCCAGGCCTGGTGACTCAAGATTCATGGCGTCTTCCCCCACCAGTGCGTCACTCTGCCCTATGTGATTTGACGCGGGCGACAGCCTCTCCTACCCATTCCTGGCAGTTGTTGTCGACATCTTTCGCCACCGTTGCTGGCGTTTTGTCGAACCAGGGCTACTCTCGTCGACCGAGCAACTCAGACAGGGTCACGCTCTGGTAACCACGCTCCCGCAAATCACGAAGCAGCTCGTCCAGGGCCGCCACAGAGGCAAGACGGTCCTGATGCAGCATCAGAACCGCCCCAGGGTAGACCACCCGGGAGAGGCGTTCCGCCAGGTCCCCGGGTGCTGTGTCGATTGGGTCGCCCGCACCAACGTTACTCCACAGCGCGACCTTGAGCCCGGCTCGTTCGGCTTCAACCGACAGATCCCGACTCAGGGCACCCAGGGGCGGGCGGAAGAACCGCGGCCTGCGCCCCACTGCATCCCGGATCGCACGGTTCGCCTGCAGCAATTGCGCCCGCATCATCACAGGTGTAAGGCGGGACATGTCCAGATTGGCATACCCTGCGCTTGCCACCTCATGCCCGCTGCCTGCGATTCGGGATAGCAAATCCGGGCGCAACTCCGCATCCTCACCGGCTGCAAAGAAAGTCGCCCGCATGCCCCACCGGTCCAGTTCTCGGAGGATAGCCGGCACCAGTGCCGGCTCTGGCGGCCCATTGAAGGTCAGGGCAAAAAGCTGCGGGTGGACGGCTGCCGACTCCGCTTCACCCTGTTCGGGTCCCGCCGTATCGCTCAGCGCCCGCTGCAGGGCTCCCAGAGTCAGCCGTCCAGCCAACCCGTCCACGTCCACGCCGAGTCGGGACTGCGCTACCCTCACGGCGCCTTCCGTGAGTGGCCCGAACACCCCGTCGATCGGGCCCGGCGCAAAGCCCGCCGCCTGGAGTGCGCGTTGCAGGGCAGATACAGGTTCGCCTTGGTCGCCTGCCCGCAACGCCCGGGCCACGACCGCCTGCTGCAGTGCCTCCAGTTCGGCAGGGGCACCATACAGAGCCAAAGCACCGGTCGGCAGTGCCAGGATCACAACCGCCAGCACCAACCAACGCCACCTTCGTTCTCTCACCATGGGCAAATCGCTCCTCATGCAAATCCTGATCCTGCATGAGTCTGCCCACCGACCATCTTCCGTAAACCGCTACCTGCTGCTGTTGACCCCCACGATGCCGCCCAGGGCTCCTACGCCAGTGCCGATCCCCGCCATCTTAAGGACGACTGCCAGCGTAGGCAGCGCCGAGCCGATCCCCATCACCGCCGCAATCGCAAGCACCAGGGTCAATCCGGCCAGGGCCCCATGGAGCCAACCGCTCCCTGCCGCCCTGCGGGCCGCCAGGAACCCGCCCAGCAGCGGCCCTGTGACCTGCACGGCCAGCGTCAGCACATCCTCAGTCCGCCCGGAGAGCGGCGAAGCGTACCCTACCAGGCCATGCAGCAGGGCGCCCAGCGCCATAACCCCAAGACCCCAGAGCACGCCTGTCCCCACGGCCCGGATATCGAACCCACCGGTCCTCCCGTCCATGCGCTCACTCCCCTTGGAGCTATGTGTACGGCAACAGCGACGCGCCTATGCACACAAAAGGCCCCGATAGCCTGACACAGGCCATCGGGGCCGCAACACGGGAGGCTAATGACGCCCGGCTCCAGCCAGCCAGGGTTGGACCTTCTCACTCCACTGCCGGAGCAGCAGGAGCCAGGGTCCCAGCACGACGTAGGCCGTCAGCGGAAGAACCACGATGGACCACGGATTCCAGCGCGTCGCCGCTAACACGGCCGCAATCGCCAGCAACGGCCCCAGAGGCGGCAGCAGTCGGATCTGCGTACCCTTGCGGAACTTTTTCAAGTCCGGATACGGGATCGTCGAGATCATCAGGTAAGCAAGGAGAAGCGTAATCGCCGCCACCAAGTATGGGACCGGCTCCGCAGTATTCGCTTGCACGGTGTAGAACATCAGGCACGAGAGAAAGGTGCCGGCCGCGGTGATCGGCACACCCATAAAGAAGCCGCTGGTTTTGATAATGTTGAAGCGGGCCAGCCGCAGCGCTCCGCACATGGGGAAGAGCACTGCGATCAGAATCCCGTAGTACCCCAACTGATAGAGCGAACCCTTGTACATAAGCAGCGCCGGTGCGGTACCGAAGGCCACCACATCCGCCAGGGAGTCCAGCTCCTTGCCGAACTCGCCGTCCGCCCGCAACATGCGGGCCAGCCGCCCATCCAGTCCATCTGCAGCAAGGGAGCCCACAATCATGAGGGCAGCCAGCCTGAGGTCACCGGCCATGGTCAGCATAATGCTGCCAACGCCGAAGGCCAGATTGAGCAAGGTAAAGAGGTGCGGGATGGCCGACAGGCTCTTCTGACCCCGCTCCCGCCACCATTTACCGCCCCGGATGGCGCGGATGTGCCACTTCTTACGGGCAACGTTCCACGATTCCTTGGCCTTGCTGCTCACGCCGGAAGCCTCCCTATCAAAGTCTCCCCACCGGCCACGCGGTCGCCAGGTTTGACTGCCAGCTCGCTGCCCAGAGGCAGCCAGAGCTGGGTGCACGAGCCGAACCGGATCAGGCCAAAGCGGTTGCCCCGGGTCACCTGATCGCCCTCAGACGGCCACGTGATGATGCGTCGAGCCACCAGCCCCGCAACCTGGCTGACCAGGACGTGCCAACGGCCCGTATCAATGCCAATGTAGGAGCGTTCGTTCACTTCGCCCACGGTCGCGTCCCACGCGGCCAGGAATTTCCCAGGTACATAGCGTTTGAAGCCGACCGTGCCCGTGACGGGTACGCGGTTGATGTGCACATCCAAGATCGACAGGAAGATGCTGACTTGCAGC
>DAHVXO010000020.1 GCA_027356675.1 Symbiobacteriaceae bacterium
CCTGGGTGGCCTGGCGCACGGTGTACCGATTCATGCGGTTGGTACCGGCGCCGATGATGCCGCGCAGGCCGCCGGTACCGAATGCCAGGCTCTGATAGAAGCGGTCGCGCACTTCATCCGGATCGCCACTCAGGTTTGCCAGTTCAACTCTCGTAGCCGCATCGAAATACCCGTGCGAGGACCAAAGCGCGATCGCGGCGTTGACGTCGGACAAGGTGCCATCCCCTCGACCAGATCGGTTTTGGAATGGATTCGACCGAGAGCAGCGCACTCCTGCCCCCGCATGGGGATCCGACCGCCAGGCCGGCTGTATTGGCCCTCCGACCGGTGGGCTAGCGTACTGTGGTTACTTTTGGAATAGATAGCGAAGTGTTCATGCAGGCTGAGGAACTGTCCGTGCTGGCCAGTCAGGTGCCCAGCCGGGGTCCCGTATCAGCCAATCGGGGAAGCCGACGCCACCAGGCAAGATCGTGGCTCCCCTGCCCTTGACCCAGGGTTCCTCTGGATCTCACGCAAACTTTTAGGCTCTGTCCCGCGAAAATATTCCCTCGAGAGTATTGGGAGCAGCACTTCTGGACCGGTGTGGACGCGACAACAGACATCGATGGCGTGCATGTGAGGTTAGGCGCTTCAAGTAAGTTCTTGCAGGGGCAGAAGAGACCTACGCTGCGGGTGGCAGCGTTGGCGTTGTCTGAATGGTAATTTGATAACCCATGCTCAAGGCGCTTGACCAGCCGGCGGGTGACTCGCTCGCGGTTGCTCTGGTCAAAGAAGTTGGGGCCGAGGTCCTGATACACGCCACCTCTTTGAGGAGGTGGTACGCAATTTACGAGTATGGCAACCTCGGGGCGGTCCTTGAACATACCCGCGACGGCATCCACTACCCCCTGTGTGCGTTCTCGCCGTCCGGCGATCCGGCGCAAGAGGATTGCCCCTCCTGGAAGCACGCGTACCGACACCTTCTCTCCCGGCCGGAGGCCAACGTCCGCCCCTGGAATGATTACACGCCCCTGGTCGTCAACCTCCTGAACACGCCGAACCAGATGTCCCATAAGCCTGCGCCCCTTCCCAATTCTTGGCATGCGCTGCGTGGATTACCCCACCTCTTTCGACAATCAGAGCCGTGAGTTTTCTCCGGGACCATGGTCCGCCTGCTCGACCAGGGCCGGGTCCAGTTTGCTTCACCCCTATGTATAAAATCGGTGGAATGGGGTGGCGCAGGTGCCGGTCGCACTGAGGCCAGGGAGCCGCGAAAAGGGTCAGGGGTCTATAAAGAATCGGGATGGGTTCCTCAGGAGCGTAAAGTCTTGAGGGACCCGTACGGAAGGAACGCATCAGGACGGCGGGGCGCGAGGAATTCAGGGTTCTACCCACTGGGGGTTGGTTCGGCGGCTGGGTTCGGCCGGTCTGGCCGCGGCCGGGGGTCAGGTTGAGCGGAAGGGAGCGGTTCAGGGCGGGGGGAGCCGCCGCAATGCAAGACGCCCCGCGGTCGATGGCCGCAAGGGGCGTGGCTGTAGGGGTGCAGGGGTCAGCAAGGTGGTTCGGGACCCAGGCATAGAGAGACGGGAGGGGAGTATCAGGAATGCCTCAGGAATGCCTCAGGAGTGGCAGAGGCGCCCCACGGTCGAGCGCAAGCACAGCGCAGGCGCTCACACCCCGAGGGAGCCCCGGTGAGAACCGGATGGTTACTTGCCTCTCACGGTCGCCCTGTTCATTTGCCACAGAGGGACCGCTGTCGGCGGCTGCGCGCGCTCAGATGCTTCGCATCTTCACGCAGATGGTGCTGCCCCTGAAGTGTGAGGCGGACGGGGTGCAGCGGGCAGGGGGCCGGTGCATCAAGCTCGGCCGCGTATGAGCCGCAGGGCGTGGCGGTGCGACAGCGTGGACAATCAATCATGGGCGTGCAGCCACCGCCGGCGGCCTCGCTCAGGGACGCACCCTTGGCTCGATCACTGGGGCATGTGCCGTTACTGGGCCTTGATCTGTTGCTTCAACACCGCAATTTCCGTATCGTGTTCGCCCAACTTATACATGAAATGCCGGTCTCTCGCGCTGAGTTCGCCCACCTGTTTTGTCAGCCCGATCACATCTGCGCCAAGCTCCGAGAGCTTGGCGTTGACCGCCGTGAATTCCGCGCTGTGCTGATCGAGCTTGGCACTGTGCTCATCGAGCTTGGCGTTGACCACCTTGAATTCGGCACTGTGCTCATCGAGCGTGGTGATAATCCCCTTCAGCAGCGCCCTGTCCGCCTTGCGCTCTGCTTCAGCGACACGCTGCCCTTCGAGCAAGGCACCCAGAATCCCCCGTGTTTCCGAATCCATATGGGTCCCTCCCTGCCTGAAACCATGCACCGGATCACGAACATACATTCGCCATCCGGGTCAGGAATTCCTGCCAGATTGCATCTGGAAAGTTGCAGCGGTTGATCACACAGATTGTGGCAACCGGCCTGTGTACCTCCGGAGCCGGCGGCTACGGACGGTTCCTATGCGGGACTTTCTTCGGGAGAGACGGGGCATGCACACTGCACCCGAGGGCAACAACCGCAGCGCGGGGAAGGTGTGTGATCCGGTCTCTTCAAACTCACAGATCTTGTCCCCGATGAACTTGAAGCCGGTGTGGGTATCGATCAGGGCGACGCCGTTCTTGCGAAGGTCTGATGGCCCTTGGCTTCGCATTACCCATATCTCATCTACCGGCCGCTTCACGAGGTGCGGGTCCGGCAAGAGGGGGACCGGGGCTTGGACTATTCGTAATCGCTCTTCGCGTCGCGGGCAACCACCTTGTGGTGAATTCGAAATGTTTTTCACTGAGTTCCTGGAGAATGTTGTGATAATTTCTTTCGAATTGCTGGCGAGTACGGTCACTTTCTCACCCCTGGAGGGTAGTTTGGACGTACTTGGCCCAGTTTCGGCTGTTTCACAGCGCTAACCGCCCATGGTTGGAAAGCTTTTGCACATGAAGCCGCCCGAGCTCTGTGATAAAACCTTTCGAACCACCGGATGGGAGGGCAACATGAGGCCCAAAGGGTGCCGGAAAGTGGGGATACCCGCCGGCAGGTCCAGATGTCCCGGCTCAAGTGCTCGGGCAACCTCATTCAGCGGCGACTCCGGGTCGGTTGCAGCCCGCCGCACCAGGAGGTCGACCGCCGTGCACTAGAACGTCCCGAGATGTGGGTAAGCACCATGGTCATCAGACCAGCACCACGCATGAAAATGAGCATTGGTGTACGATTGTGTTAGGGCTGACGGTATGAGGTCGGTCGCATTATGGTGCGAGGAGCCCGTTGGGTAAGCTGGTCCGGCGCCCGTGGGTAGTACCGTCTGTGCTTTGAGCACGCAGGAGAATATCTTTACTGCCTGGGCGCTCCGTCAGTCCAGAGGGAGGAGAGTCAGTATGGACGTTGTGGTGGAGCGTGGCTCCGGGATTGATGTTCACAAAGAGACCGTTGTGGCTTGTTTCATGTGTACAGGACCGAAAGGAAAGCCCGAGAAACAGACTCGCACCTTTGGGACGACGGTCGCGGAGATTCTGGCCCTACTCGACTGGCTCGTCGCTTTGAAGTGCACCCATGTGGCCATGGAGAGCACCGGTGTGTACTGGAAGCCGCTATTCAACCTGCTCGAGGGAACGTTCGAGATCTTGGTCGTCAACGCACAGCGCATCAAGAATGTGCCTGGTCGAAAGACCGACGTCAATGACGCCGAATGGATCGCCAACCTGTTACGGCACGGCTTGCTCAGTCCGAGTTTCATCCCGTCGCAACCGCAGCGGGAACTCCGCGAACTCACTCGCTATCGCATGACGCTAGTGAATGGTCGTTCCAACGAAGTCAACCGCATCCACAAGACGTTGCAGGGGGCCAACATCAAATTGTCTTCCGTAGCAACACGGATCCTGGGTGTGTCCGGCCGGGCCATGATCGAAGCTCTGATTGCGGGCGAGACAGATGCCAGCAAGCTGGCGCAACTGGCCAAGGGCAAGCTGAAGAAGAAGCTGCCCGCCTTGCTCAAGGCACTCGATGGTCGAGTCCGTGACCATCACCGGTTTCTCCTCAAGCAACTGCTCGCACACATTGACTTCATCGACTCGCAGATTCAGCAGTGCAGTCGGGAGATTGAGCAACGGATGACGGGCCTCACCGAGGAGGTAGACCGTCTATCTACCATCCCCGGAGTCGACACGGAGATCTCCCAAGTCGTGCTTGCCGAACTTGGAGCGGACATGAGCCGCTTTGCCACGCATAAGCACGCCGCTTCCTGGACGGGAATCTGCCCGGGTAACAACGAGAGTGCTGGCAAGTCCAAGTCAGGGAAGGTCCGGAAAGGGAGCCGATGGCTGCGAGTTGCGTTGATCGAGGCGGCTCGCGCTGCGGCCCGTTCAAAACGCACATACCTTTCGGCCCTATACAACCGCTTGGCTGCACGGCGAGGTGCAAAGAAAGCGGCCGTGGCGACAGCCCACGCCATCCTGGTCATC
Source organism: Symbiobacteriaceae bacterium (assembly GCA_027356675.1). Next base: position 4,480 of record DAHVXO010000020.1, read on the forward strand.
GCCTACCACATCCTCAAACACAAGACCACGTATCAAGAACTCGGCCCCAATTTCTTCGACCAACTTGATCGCGACCGGACTGCCAGGCGACTCGTGAAACGGCTTCAGGCGATCGGCTTTGATGTTACTCTGCGGCCAACCGAAGGCGACACGCCAGCTGCGTAGCCCGAGCTTCCGTTTTTTCGGCGGCTGCCGGCGGCTTGGGGGGGTGTTTTTTTGCCCAAGCCCGGCTCCAACCGATTTTCAGGAGAATGCTAAGCCATAAGACCGCACAGGCACGGGAGCGGCTGGAGGCCGGTGCGGACTGGCACGACATGGGCTTTGTGGTCCCCAGGCCGGACGGGCGGCCGTTGTGGCCACAGGGCGTGGACCGGCAGTTAAAGGCGCTCGTCAAGAAAGCGGGTCTGCCGGTGTTTTCAGCCCATGTGATGAGGCACAAACAGCAAATAACGCTGGACCTGTATAGCCACGTCATACCGGGCATGCAGCGCGCAGCGGCTGATAGGCTAGAGGACATGTTGTTCCGCCAGGACGGCAAGCTACGACAGGCCGAAGCATGATTAACCAGAAGGCGCTTCACCGGCATACACCGGGAAGCGCCTTCTTCGTTCCAAGCACTCAACCGCATTCATCTCTGAGTCGTTCTGAGTTCGCACTCACCCCGCACTCATTTTGGTGATGTCGAACCCCGAATTCCTTGTCCCACAAGGGTTTTATCGAACGGTTGACAGAAGTTGCAGTTCTCCCCTGCCGCCGCCGTGAAGAGCGTGCGCAGCCAGGCGGTGCTGCCGCTGTGCAGGGTGGCCTCCAGCCAGGCATGATCAGGCGTGGCCCGGAAATGCGGCACATACCAGCCCGGGATCAGTGAGGCCACGGGGGGGGGACGTCAGCCCATGGGGCCCCGTAGACCGGCGGGTATGCGGCGGGGCGGAAGGCTAGGCGCGCCCGGACACAAGTACACTCCCCAGGGCCGCCCCCAGCCGGACGACCTCACCGATGATCACGACTGCCGGGGATGAAAGGCCTGCGGCCCCGGCCACCGCAGCGATGGTCGCCAGTGAACCCGAAACGGTGCGCTGACCCGGCAGCGTTCCACGCTCGAGAACTGCCGCGGGTGTTTCAGGGTCCAGCCCACCGGCCACCAGCCGTCCGATGACCTCTGCCAGGTTGGCCATGGCCATCAGGATTACCAGGGTGCCGCCCAGGCGGGCCGCCGCTGCCCAGTCGAGCCCAGCCGACCCATCCGCCACATGGCCCGTGATGACTGTGAAGGCCCGGGCCGTCCCGC
>DAHVXO010000039.1 GCA_027356675.1 Symbiobacteriaceae bacterium
GATCCGACTGACCCGCAAAGAACCCTGACAGGATCCGTTTTTGGCGTCAACGTTCCATAATGTGGCCGACATAACGTGCTCACCTCCGCGGCATCATAATACCGACGGGAGGTGATACAAAGCGATGGCGAACAACAATAGCAATCAGGTTCTCGTCCCGCAGGCCACCAGCGCCCTGGAGCAGCTCAAGTTCGAAACTGCCAACGAGTTGGGAATCTCCAACTACGGCCAGCAGTACAAGGGCGACCTGCCTTCCCGGGTCAACGGTTCCGTCGGCGGCTACATGGTCAAGAAGATGATCGCCCTGGCGGAGTCCCAGCTGAACGGCACTCGCTAGCGACAGTCCAGACCCATCCTGGCGCTCCTGCTTTCGCAGGGGCGCCTTTTCATATGCGCACGAGGGTTGGGCACGCCGCATCCATATCGCCCGGCTTTTTTACCCGGGCGTTTTCATTTCAGAGTCGTTTCAACTTAACCCTGTACTCTCGTCAGTGAAGGGGGATTTGGATAATGTCTACACCAAATGCTCAATTGACCAAGCTAGCGTTGGGGATCGCGGGTGTTGGCGCGCTGACGGCTATGATTGGCCAGTTTTCGCTGGGTGCAAATGCGGTCGGCGCAACGGAGGCAGCCCCTACCACGCAAACGGGTGCTGTACGCCGGGCCCAGGGCAAGGTCGGGGCCCCTGCCCCCACCGCTGAGGACCCCACGGTCGCCCAAGGTGAGCCGGACCAGTTCCAGACCTGGGGTGATGATGGGGACGAAGAAAAAGGCGAGGCACATGAGTATGAACACACGCAAGACGAGTCCCGCCAAACCGTCTTCCTCCCGCCACTCTTTGCCAAGCCGCAAGCGCAGTCAGCCCCTGCCCCCGTCATTTCCGGCCGGCAGGGTCAATCAACTCCCACAGTTGTTGCCCCGACCAAGCGGACTCGCACTCGCCGCTCCTGACGAAACGTTCCGTGCTATGAACACGGACGTGTCGGTTGATGGCGCTTGCGGCCTCGCTCCCTGGTTTGCCGAGGTCGAGGACACGCTCAGCCGCTTCGATCCCCGCAGTTCGCTCTCGCAGTTGAACCGCAACCAGGGTCGCTGGACGTTGGTCCCGCCTCTGCTCCTCCGGGCCGTTCGAGCAGCGCTGAAGGCTGCCGCCGTCACAGGTGGCGCCTTCGACCCGACCATCCTGGATGCGTTGGAGGCCGCCGGGTACAGCCGCAGCTTCGAACTGGGTCCCGCGGAGCCGGCACAAGGGCCCGCGACCCCTGCGGGCCGGTGGGCTGAGGTCCAGATCGCCCAAGGCATCGGCGCCATCTGGCTGCCAACCGGCGTCCGCCTCGATCTGGGCGGCATCGGCAAGGGCCTGGCTGTTGATGGTGCCATGTCCCGGGCTCGCACCCTCCCCAGGGTCCTCATCAATGCCGGTGGTGACATCGCCTTGCGGACCGCCGCTGACGACCCGCCGATCCTGGTGGACGTGGAGGACCCGTTCGATCCAGAGCGGACGCTGGCCACGTTTGCCCTGCATCAGGGCGCCGTAGCGACCTCGAGCACGATGGGCCGACGCTGGGGCGCTGGAGTCCATCACATCATCGATCCACGGACGGGCCGGCCCAGCGCAAGCGGGCTGGTGGCCGCCACCGTGATTGCACCGACCGCTGCCCGTGCAGAGGTGCTGGCCAAGGCCTGCATCGTACTGGGCCCGCTCAAGGCGCAGCGGCTGCTCCGTACCACAGGCTGTCACGGTTTGCTCATGACCGAACACCGCATGATGCTCCACACGCCCGGAATGGAGGTGAACCTACATGCAGAGTCGTAATCAGGCCCGGGGCATCCCCTGGGCCGGCGCAATGGCACTGGCCATCGCCATCGTCACATTCGGAGTCGTCCTTTCCGGGCCCATCTCGCTGAGCAGCCTTCTGCAGACCTGGTATCTCAGCCGGGCAGTGGGAATCATAGCGTTCGTACTGCTGTGGGGCTCGGTCACCCTTGGGTTGCTTCAGTCCACGGGCTATCTAAAAGGGGTTACATCGCCTCTAGCCAATATTGATTTACATGAGTTCACCTCACTAGGGGCTCTGTATGCCTCGATTTTTCACGCCGTCATCCTGCTCTGGGATCAATACCTCCCGTTCCGGGTGCTCGATCTGGTGGTGCCCTTCTCGGGGGCATATCGCCCCGTCCTGGTGGGGCTGGGCAGCGTGGCCTTCTACGTGGCCCTTGGCGCCGTCCTGACCACGTATCTGCGGGGTCGCCTGAATCCAAAGACCTGGCGGCAGTTACATCAGATCAGCCTGCTCGGGTTTATCGCCGCACTGGTGCATGGCCTGCTGCTAGGCACCGATTCGGGCCTGCCCGCCGTCGTCTTCGTGTACGGGTTTGCGGTCCTCTCGGTCGCCCTTTTGGTTGGGTTGCGAATCTATAGGGGGTTCGACCGATGCAAGACCAGTCGAAGCCCCTACTGACGATAACGGTCTCGGCCTCGGCCATATCGGCCGAGACCGTGCTAGACCACAAGGGAGTGTCGGCAAGTGCGCGTGCTGTTCGTCGAGGACGATGAGCGTCTGGCCAGGGCCACGCTGAAGGGTCTGGGGGAGGAAGGCTATGCCGTCGACCATGCGGCCAGCGGACCCGATGCCCGGTTGCTCGCCTCCACCCGCCACTACGACCTGATTATCCTCGATCGTATGCTCCCCGGCATTTCCGGCGACCAGTTGCTCGCCGGCTGGCGCACGAAGGGACTGACCACACACATTCTGATGCTCACGGCGCTGGACGCCGTCGCCGACCGGGTAACGGGCCTGCGCGCCGGGGCCGATGACTACCTCGTGAAGCCGTTTGCCTTCGCCGAGCTCCTGGCCCGGTTGGAGGCGCTCGCCCGCCGGGGCGCCGGGACGGGCGTGCGGGGTCCAATCCTTCAGGTGGGCGGCTTGCGCCTCGACCCGGAGACCGGGCGCCTGGAGTGCGGTGGGACTACCGCCGAGCTGAGTGCCACCGAGTTCCGGCTCATGGAGTTCTTCATGCGCCACCCCGGTCAGATCCTGACCCGAGCGCTGATCGCCGATGGCTGCTGGCAGGAGCCGGAGGAGATCACCGATAACGCCGTCGAGGCACAGGTCAAAAATCTACGCAAGCGAATCGCAGCGGTCTCGCCTCGCCCGTGGCTCCAGACCAGGCGAGGATTGGGCTACGTTTTGGAGGCAAATCCGCTATGATCTGGCGTGAAAGTCTACCAGCCCGGGTCGCATTGGCGACCACCGGGCTGTTGGCATTGGTGATGCTGCTGACCACCGGCGCAGCCTACGTGATGACGGCTTTCACCATTCGCAACGGGGTGGATTCCACCCTCGCGGCCACCGTGCCCGTCAGCGAAGCCGACTTGCACGAGGCGGAAGAGCGGTCCGGCAAGGACTGGGAGCGGGAGCGTCGGAGCATCCAGTCGCTGGATTTGCGGGGCAATGCCCGTCTCGGGGAGCCGCGCATTCAGGCGGATCCGCAGGCCGTGGCCGAGGCCGTGCGCAGTGGGGTGGCCTTTGTCTCGCTGGTCAAGCGCGGCGGCGAGTTCCAACCCCGTAGCGGACCCGACTGGTGGCAAGCCCTGACCCCGCAGGACAACGAATACCGGGTGATATATGCCCGCAGGGGCGAGACCGTGATTCAAGTGGCAACGCCGTTGGACCCGGTGGCGAAGGCGCTGCCCAGGCTGCTGCGGTGGATGGGGCTACTGGCAGTGATCGGGGTGGCTCTCTCCGGCCTCGTTGCCTGGCGAATGGCCGGGCAGACCTACCGGCCGTTACGGGCCATCACCGCCACCGCTGATCAGATCACGACCGAGACGCTCTCCGTACGGATTTCCGACGTCTGGCACGATCGAACCCTGCGGCGCCTGACCGGCGTCCTCAACGCGATGATCGCCCGACTGCAGGAGTCTTTCGAGGCGCAGGGCAGGTTCGTCTCGGCGGCCGCCCACGAACTGCGCACGCCGCTGGGAGCCATGCGCGCGGAACTGGAAGTCGCGCTACGGCGAGAGCGCACGCCTGCGGAGTATCGGGAAGCCTTGGCTGGTGCGCTCGAGGAGACTGAGCGGCTCACCGCGCTCGCTGAGCGGCTGCTGATTCTGGCCCGCTACGAGCACGGTGCGGCTTGGAGCATGGAGCACGACCTGTCCGTCCGGGACCTGCTGGTGCGAGTGACCGACCAGGTGCGGCGCTCGGTGGGCGGTGCGGTTTCGGTCGAGGCGTCATACGACCTCTTGCTCGATGGTGACCCCGTCGCCCTGGAGCAGGTGGTGGGCAACCTGGTACGCAACGGTCTGGAGGCCGGCGGCGCGCCCGTGCGGGTGGTAGCCGAACCGGTCGGGAATGAAGTCGTGATCCGGGTGCAGGACCAGGGGCAGGGGATTCCGAGCGCCGCGTTGCCCAATCTGTTTGACCCGTTCTTCCGGGCGGACCCGTCTCGCAAGCGCGATGGCGGGACCGGACTGGGGCTCGCCATCGTCAAGAACGTGGTGGATGCCCACGGCGGAAACGTGACCGTGGAGTCTGAGCTTGGTAAGGGCACGACCTTCACGGTGCGATTACCCCGGCGGCGGGGGTAGGCTGGTGCGCATCCATTCGCCACCCCAGCGAGAAGGCCAGGGCCTTCACCCCCGATACTCGACAAACGCCTGCAGTCCCGCCTTGCCAGGCCGGCCCCGATCGACCCTTGCCTTGACGCCCCCTGCAGGGATTGGTAAACTCTACTCGCCTGCCACGTCCAATTTGCGCGCCCGGTTCGCCAGGTCCACCGCCGTGATGACCCCTTTTTCGACCAGCAGATCAATCAACGCTGTGATCGCCAGGGTATTCTTGTAGTCGGTCTCCTTCATATCAGCGATGGTCGCATGGAGGAGGATCGTCTCACGAGCCGTCATCACACCGCGGTCAGCCACTGGATCACTCACCTCTGGGTTGAGTATCGACCGGCGGACGGGCCGCCTATACAGACGTATGGCGCGCGTGGACAGACTATGCGCTCCCGGCAGGCGGGAGGTGCCCCATGAAGAATCTGCAGGAGCAGGAATTTGCCGAGCTGCGTTCCCGGATCTATCCCCTCCTGATGGACCCCGTCCAGATCCAGGAGAAGGGCGAAGGGCAAATGGTCAACGGTGCGATCGCCGAGGGCCTTATTGTCATTTATGGGATTGAAGAACCGGGCGATAAGATTCGTTACGTGACCTACCAGGACTTGCGTGACTGGAATGTGAGCCACTCGGTGGTCCATGTCACTGCTGTCCGTAACCTGGAGCGCCTGAACGAGGGCAAGCGGGTCACGAAAATCGACGCCCAGGGTGGTGGGCGTCCCATGTACATCTGGCATGTGGAGGACGGCTACGACGCCGCCCGTATCCTGCTGCCCACCTGGCTCGACGAGGCGGCAGAGGTGATCCCGGGCCGCCTGCTGGTTGGCGTCCCGCACCGGAACTGGCTGGTGGCCATCGGCGACACCGATCCTACCCTGGTCAAGTTCGTACGCAAAAAGATCATGGATGAGCACCGCAGCGCTGACTTCCCGGTCAGTCCCTTCCTCTACCTGTGGACGGGCGAGCAACTGGAGCGATACAAGGGCCAGGGGGGAACTGCCGGTGATCGCTGAAACAGAGTTCTTGCAGCACCTGGCCACCGCCATTGTAAAGGCCGGCGGCGCCGCGGAGAGCGACCCCGAAGGCGCCCTCGACCTGGCGCGCCAGGCGCTCGCCCAACTCAAGGAGATGGGCGCCTACGCCTATCCCAACCTCTTCGAGATCGGTGAGCTGCGCTTCGTTTACCAGTGGGATGATACCCCGCCGCAGGTTGTCGTCATGGTTTGGGATGACCGGATGTGGCGGGATATTGCCCGAGTCGAGATGCCGCCAGGCATCGTCTGAGCAGCTAACGCATTGCCGAGAGCCGTGAAAAAGGGTGGATGGTCATGAGTGCTGATCTGATTATGGGCCGCCTGGGCCGCGAACTGAGTCTCACGCCGGCGCAAGTCCAAAGCTGTGTGACGCTCCTCGATGAAGGCAATACCGTACCGTTCATCGCCCGGTACCGCAAGGAAGTCACCGGTGAGATGGACGAAAACCAGATCCGCGACCTCCAGGAGCGGCTGACCTACCTGCGCAACCTGGAGGCTGAGAAGGAGAAGGTCCTGCGGGTCATCGGGGAGCAAGGCAAGCTCACCCCCGAGCTTGAGAGGGCCATTCACAACGCCGAGAAGCTGCAGGAGGTCGAGGACCTCTACCGGCCGTATCGCCCGAAGCGGCGGACCCGCGCCATGATCGCCCGGGAGCGGGGGCTCGAGCCCCTGGCCCAGCAGATGGTCGCCCAGGTCGAGACCGCCGGCAGCCCGCACGAGATCGCGGCGGCCTACATCGACCCTTCGAAGGGCGTGGAGACGGCGGACGATGCGCTTGCCGGCGCCCGGGATATCATCGCCGAGCAGGTCTCGGACGACCCCGAGGTTCGCAAGAGTACCCGCGAGCTGACGCTGACTGAGGGCGCTATCGAGTCGCTCGCTTCCGATAAGGGCCATCCGGAAAAGGCCCAGGAGTTCCAGATGTACGCCGAGTTCAAGGAGCCCCTGCGCACCCTGCCGCCCCACCGGACGCTGGCGCTCAACCGCGGCGAGCGGCTGGAGTGCCTCAAGGTCAACCTCGTGGCGCCGTTGGAAGAGATCACCGCCCGCATTGAGCGGAAGTACCTCGCCCGGTCCCGCTCGATCTGGTCGAACCAGGTGCGTGAGGCGATTGCGGACGCCTACAAGCGCCTGATTGCACCATCGATTGAGACCGAAGTCCGGGCGGGACTCACCGAGAAGGCGGAGGAGCGGGCCATCTCGCTGTTTGCCGTCAACCTGCGGGGGCTGCTGCTGCAGGCGCCCATCAAGGGTTTCACGGTCATGGGCGTCGACCCGGGCTTCCGCACCGGGTGCAAGCTGGCCGTGGTTGATGACACCGGCAAGGTGCTTGACACTGCGGTCGTCTATATCACCCTGGGCGCCGGCCGCCAGCTGGAGCAGGGCGAGGAAGTCATGATTCGCCTGATTGATAAATACAAGGTCGACCTGATGGCCATCGGCAACGGCACGGCGTCTCGGGAGTCCGAGCAGGTCGTGGCGTCGATCATCCCGCGCTGTAAGCATAAGACCGCCTATTTGATCGTCAGCGAGGCAGGCGCCTCGGTCTACTCGGCTTCCAAGCTGGCCAACGAGGAGTTCCCCGACTTTGATGTGACCCAGCGCAGCGCGGTCTCCATCGCACGGCGGGTCCAGGACCCGCTGGCCGAGCTGGTCAAGATCGATCCCAAGTCCATCGGTGTCGGTCTCTATCAGCACGATGTGGATCAGAAGCGTCTGGCCGGGCAGCTCGGGGCCGTCGTGGAGAGCGCCGTGAACTCGGTGGGTGTGGACCTGAACACCGCCTCGCCCTCACTGCTGCAGCATGTGGCGGGCATCAAGGCCACGGTGGCCAAGGCGGTTGTCGAGTACCGGGAGAAGAACGGCAAGTTCCGCACCCGCAAGGAACTGACGAAGGTATCGGGCCTGGGGCCCAAGGCCTTCGAGCAGTGCGCCGGCTTCCTGCGGGTTTCCGAGGGCGTCGAGCCGCTCGATAACACGGCGGTCCACCCTGAGTCGTACGTGATCGCCGAGGGGATTCTCAAGGCGGTCGGGGCGACCCGGCAGCAGCTGATTGGGCAGGGCGCGGCGGGGTTGCGGGATGCGCTCAGGCAGTTGAGCCCCGAGCAGATAGCCGCCGAACTGGGCGCCGGCGTCCCGACCGTGCGGGATATTATCGAGGCGCTGGGCAAGCCGGGCCGCGACCCGCGCGACGAACTGCCCAAGCCCATCTTCCATACGGAAGTGCTGAAGATGGAAGACCTGCAGGTTGGCATGGAGCTGCAGGGCACCGTGCGCAACGTGGTGGACTTCGGCGCCTTCGTGGATATCGGGGTGCACGAGGATGGACTGGTGCATGTGTCGCAGATCAGCCACAAGTACATCAAGCATCCCAGCGAGGCCGTTGCAGTGGGGGACGTGGTCACGGTCCGGGTGCTTGAGGTGGATTTGAAGCGGCAGCGCATTGGGCTGACGATGAAGCTGGGTGCGTCGGCACCGGCTGAGGCTCGGACCGGGGGCAGCGGGACCGGGGCGAGACCGGGAGCCGGGTCAGGACCCGCACCGGCCAGTCGTAAGCCCGAAGCACCCAAGCCCCAGAGCATGGAGGACCAACTCAAGGCGCTCCAGGCCAGGTTCAACAAGCGATAGGCACAAAAGAGAGCGAGGGTACGCCCTTCGCTCTCTT
>DAHVXO010000048.1 GCA_027356675.1 Symbiobacteriaceae bacterium
AGGAGCCCGGGTCAACCAGCAGGTCAATGCGGTCGCGCACAAAGAGCTTGCGCTGCTGTTTCGCCTGCTCATGGTACTTGGGCGCCCCACCCTGCCGGATCTTTGCTTCTTCGGCCAACAGACGCTCCTCCAGGCTCACGCGACCCTCTCCCCTCTTCTTGCCGCATCCTTACGGTCACGCACAGCCTCGGCCGGTCAAACAAGCCTGCGGCCGTTTTCATCGCAGGGACCTGAGCGCCGCCTCCAGCGCGTCTACACCCTGGCGTTCAGCAGCCAGTGCCGTGCGCAGGTGCTCGCTCAGCCGGAAACGTACATGCTGATCTGTCAGTAATGCACCGCCGGGAAAGGGCAGTACGGTCGTTGCCGCCTCCAGCGCCGCTGCGACTTCGCCGTACCGGGCCGCCGCGACGGGCAGCGCCGCCACCGCCGGGTAACGTGAGGCCAAGTCGCTCAAATACGCCGCTGCATCACGCCTAGCCCTCTGCAAGAGCAGCAGGTTATAGCTATGACCCAGCCCCGGCTCCGCCCCGTGAAGGCCACCGGGGGCGTTCAGCAGCGCCATCCAATACTGGTACGCTGCCGAACCATTCTGCACCCACTGGTCCCGGGATGGTGGGGACCAGAAATGTGCGACCGCGAAGCGCAGACTGGCCACTTCCGCCCGCCGCCGGTCAAAGTCCGGCGCCAGATCCAGAAGCGCTATGGCCTCAGCCCTGGTGTAACTCTGATGGGACGGCGGTGGCCACACCGCGGCGTCCATCCATTCCAGGACTGTCTCGCCCCCCAGGGTCAGGCAGGCCAGCCGGGTCTCATCGTAGCCCACCACGAGTCCATATTCCGGGACTTCCAGGAGATCGTAGGCGATCGCAGGCCGTCCCTGGTCGATGGACGTGTACATCAGCCGCAGCGCCTCGGCCCGGTCTGCTCCATACTCGGGATTCTCGGGCCGGGTCGAGACCCGCTTGAACCAGGCGCCGAGGTTCTCCCACAGCGGCAAGACTTCGTGAAAGTTCAACTCCCACGGACTGCCGGGGGAGAGCACCAGGTCGAGGGTCAGCCGGAAGGCCAGCCCCGTGGTCCCCATCAGGTAGGTCTGGGGAAGGTCGCGACCGGCAGTCTGCAACAGTCCCCCCAGCGCGCCGCCCAGGGAAACCCGGTGGGGCCGCATCTGGATGCCGTTTAGCAGCGCCCTACTCACCCCGGTACACGGGCTTACGTTTCTCAGCAAACGCCTTGAGCCCCTCCAACCGATCCTGCGTCGGAATGATCGATTGATAGGCTTCAAACTCGAGGGCGAGTGCCGCACCGAGGGCCATGCCCCCGTTGATCGCCCGCTTGGCCGCCCGCACGGCGAGCGGTCCCTGCGCCGCGATCTGGGCCGCGATATCCCCTGCCGTGGTCAGCAGATCGGCGCGCGGCACCACCTGGTTGGCCAGTCCGATCCCCAGTGCCTCCGCCGCCGTGAGCTTGCGCGCCGTGAAGATCAATTCCTTCGCCTTCGCGGGACCCACCAGTGCCGGCAGCCGTGTGCAGCCGCCCGCACCCGGGATGATCGCCCAGGAGGTCTCCGTCAAACCGATTTGCGCATCGTCGGACAGGATTCGCAGGTCGCACGCCAACGCCAGTTCGCACCCGCCGCCGAAGGCCAGCCCGTGAACGGCCGCGATCACAGGCATCGGCAGCCGCTCGTAGAGGTTGAGCGTCTCGCGCAGCAGGTGGACCATGCCGATGACTTGCGACTCGTCCATGGCCGCGCGCTCCTTGAGATCAGCGCCGGAACAGAAGGCCTTCGAGCGGCCGCCGTGAACGATGACGGCGCGCACGTCCCGCATGACTGCCAACTGCTGCGCCACAGCCTGCAAATCCGCCACGATCTGCCGGGAGAGTGCATTCATGCGCTCCGGGTTATCGATCTGAACGGTCGCGATGGACCCTTCCATCTCAAGCAGGACTCTCGGTTCAGCCACGCGCATTCCTCCCTATGCCACTCCGTAGCCGCGCAGGGCACGGAGCGCCTGCAACGTCGTCTCAACCGGATCCGCCGCCGACCCCGGGCCGGTGCCCCAGGCCCCATCCGTCCCTTGCAGCGCCGCAAGCCGGGACAGTGTTGCCACCAGCGGGAGCACAAACTGGCCACCCACCCCGATCTCCAGGGCCGTCCAGAGCCAGAAGGCCAGGTCAGGCGCCGTCATGTCGCGCCCCTTGGCAACCTCGAAACACCAGGAGACCTCCCGGGCCGCCGGGCCCAGCACCCTGTACCAGATGGCAGCCGCACAGGCCAGCGTCTGGCTGGCCGCCCCGGCATCGTTTGGCCCCAGCCTCCGCCGGAGCCAACCGCTGCCACGCATGATCGGATCCAGATGACCGGGGTCGAAGACCAGCAGGGCATAGGTCGCCAGGGCAGTCAGCGCGACCTGCTCAGCGCCCTGCGACCCCCAACTCCCGTCGGGTGCCTGGACCCGCCGCAGGAACGCCACGGCCCGAGACGCCATGGGCGAGCCGGCCAGCGGCGGCAGATCCTTCAGTTCGAAAAGCATGGCGCACGTGCTACCCACGCCGCCCGCGCCAGCACCCACAAAGGCTCCATCGGCCTGCTGCAACTGCTCGATGGCATGCACCAGCGCCGGCTCCGGCCTCGCCCCGTCAAGCATGCCCGCAAGCCTGGCCCGGGCACGCATATCGCCATGGGCCAGGACATATGCCCTGGCCCGCTCTCTATCAATGCCGGGCACGCCACCGCTGCCTGTCACCAAGCCTACTCCTCTACTTCAATCTCCATGCGCAGGAGGGCGGCGGCAAAAGTCTTCCCCAGGTTGTCGCTCCGCAGCGACCGCGGGGCGCCGCCACCCAGTGCGCCGTGTACCAAGAACTTCAACGCCTGTACGTTCCCTACCTCCCACATTTCCACAGGTCCGGTCGCCACCGGGCTGAAGTATTGGGCGACCCGCTCCTTGGTCATCTGTGCGCGGATGATCTCCCAGGCGCGATCGTCGTTGGCAAAGAGCGAGATGTCAGAGGTGTCGCCCTTGTCGCCGGACCGGGCGTGGCAGATGTCGATCAGCCGGATTCGCTTCGTCATGGGTTACACCTCCGTCACAGTTACGCGTGAATGGGATTCGATCAGTTCCCGCGGGATCAGGGTCGACCAGAGACCCATCAGCTCCCGGGGCGCCGGCGTCCCGGCCACAGCCGATGCCGTAGGCGGCCCGGAAAGGAGCAGCGGCGGGAACTCCCGAGCCAGGACCTCGCAATCCTGCTTGTTTTGCGTCCGGATGGCGATGCGCAGGCGCACCTCGTTCAACAGGTCCTCGTCGGCCGGCTCGGGCGCCAGCGCTCCCCAGAGTGAGTTGATCCCGATGTACTCCAGCCGGACCTCTTGCGGCTTGACCCCTTGCATCTCCAGCCGCCGCAGGACGATCTCCGCCGCCCGCTTCGCCTTGGAGTACGCCTTGGGCCACCCAAACGAGATGTACCCCTCCCCCATCCAGCCGTCGGCGTAGCCGAGCAGCGCCTTGAGCGTGGGCGGGGCGGGCCGCCCGATGGTGCCGCTGACGCTTACCCGGTTCGGACCCACCTCACGGAGGGTGGTGGTGGTCAGATCGCAGATGACGTCCGGGGTGATATACGTAGTGGGGTCATGGATCTCATACAGGAACTGCTCCTTGACCGTCCGCAACGTGACGGCTCCACCGGTACCCTCGGGCTTGGTCAGGATGAAGCTGCCGTCCTCACTGACCTCGGCGATGGGGTAGCCGATGCGCTCCAGGTTCTCCATCGCCTCCCACCCGACCTGGAAGTTGCCGCCTGACACCTGTCCGGAGCACTCCATCAGGTGGCCGAGGAGGATGCCCTGAGCTAGCTTGTTCCACTCGGTCGGGCCCCAGCCGAACTCATAGATCAGCGGACCGAGGAACTGTGCTGTGTCGGTCGTACGCCCGGTGATGACCACGTCGGCACCCTGCCGGAGGGCCTCGGCAATCACATCCGCCCCCAAATAGACGGAGGCGAAGAGGACCCGCTCCCGCACATCGCCCAGCGCCTGCCCGGTCTCCTTGTCCTTGAACGTGACACCCTGCTCGGCCAGTTCATCGAGTCGCTCATAGATGTCATCGCCAGTCACGCAGGCGATCTTCAGGCCCTTGAGCCCCAGCTCCCGCGCCATTTGTGCGACGGCCCGAGCGGCTGCCGGCGGGTTGATGCCGCCCGCGTTCGTAATGAGCTTGATGCCCCGCTCCCGGCAGATCGGCAGCAGGTTGCGCATCATCGGGACGACGTCCTTGGTGTACCCGGCGTTCGGGTCCTTCTTGCGGCCCTTCTCCAGGATCGCCAGCGTCAGCTCAGCCAGCGTATCGAAACTGATGTACTTGACATCGCCATAGCGGGCGACGTCCAGAGCGGGCAGGAGCGAGTCCCCGTAGAAGCCCTGCCCTGCGCCAATGCGAACGGTACGCACGCGACGCGCCCCCTTTATTCGAACTCCACCACCAGGTCCCCGTCGTTAACGAAGTCGCCTTCCCGGACCTTGACCTGCTTGACCGTGCCGGCACTCTCGGCGCTGATCGGAATCTCCATCTTCATCGATTCCAGGATCAGCACGTCCTGACCCGGCGCTACCGCATCCCCTGGCTTCACAAGCACTTTCCAAACGGTTCCCGCCATGTTGGACCGTACCATCTTCATGCCCTCCTCGTGGTCTTGCACGGTCTCGGCCGGTATGGCCGAGGACGAGACCCTTTTTGTCAGCACCCAAGCTGCTTTGCAATGACGATTCGCTGAATTTCGCTCGTTCCCTCGCCAATCTCCGTCAGTTTCGCATCCCGCCAGTAGCGGGAGACCGGGAAGTCCTCCATATAGCCGGCGCCGCCGTGGATCTGAATCGCCTGGTTGGACGCCCGGTTCGCCGCCTCTGACGCGAACAGTTTTGCCATTGCGGCCTCTTTGGTAAACGGTCGCTTTTGGTCCTTGAGCCAGGCCGCCTTCAGGACGAGGGTCCGGGCCAGTTCGACCTCCATCGCCATGTCAGCCAGCTTGAACTGGATCGCCTGCAACTTGGAGATGCTGTGGCCGAATTGGACCCGCTCCTTGGCGTACTTCAGGGCGGCGTCCAGGGCGGCCTGGGCGATGCCCACGGCCATCGCGCCAATCGAGATGCGCCCGCCGTCCAGCGTCACCATGAACTGCTTGAAGCCTTCACCAGGCTTGCCCAGCAAGTTCTCCACAGGGATGCGCACGTTGTCGAAGTACAATGGCCGCGTGTCCGATGCGTGCAGCCCCATCTTCGCGTATCCCGGTCCGATGCTGAACCCTTCCGTGGGGTTCGCCAGGATGAAGGCACTGATTCCCTTATGCCCCCCGCCAGGCTCGGTGACCGCCGTGCAGACGATGTATCCGCAGTAGAAGGCGTTGGTGATGTACTGCTTACTGCCGTTCATCACATACGCATCGCCGTCCAGCACTGCGGTCGTCTTTGTGGCCGCCGAATCCGACCCGGCCCCTGCCTCCGTCAGCCCAAAGGAAGCGAGGGACTCACCCCGGGCTGCCGCTGGGAGCCAGCGCAGCTTCTGCGCCTCGGACCCAAAGTAGTAGACCGGCCCCATCCCGATCGAGCAGTGGGCCGCCATAGTGATGCCCAGGGAGGCATCAGCCCGGCTGATCTCCTCCACCGCCAGGGCATACGAGACGTTGTCGCCCCCGACGCCGCCGTACTCTTCGGCAAACGGGATCCCGAAGAGTCCCAGAGTCCCCATCTGCCGCACCAGGTCCAGCGGAAACTCCCCAGTCTTGTCCCGCTGGCCCGCGCCCGGTGCCACCACCTCGTCCGCAAACTCCCTCGCCATGTTCCGGATCAGCGCTTGCTCCGGGCTCAGGTCAAAGTTCAGGCTCACCTGCTCGCACTTCCTTCCCCCAGAAATTCCCCCAACTGGCTACCATGCCTGCCAAACGGTCGTTTTATACAACCCTGGATGGTTCTAAATCTTATGCGGGTATTCGCATATGCGTGGCGAAACTCCTGCACTCGTGTGACACAAAAGTGGCCTTCCGTGTATTTTTTCGTCATACGTCAAGTCACGGGGGTCGCTGTCATATGCATATGGACAGGATGACCTGTCCAGACGATCAAGGGAGGTGCTCACCGTGCCGGAACACCCGGCTTCATTGCTCGCCGTGGTCCAGCTGGTGGAGACCGGTGCATACGCCTGGGAGCTCCGATTGGACCCAACCCGCCCCCTGGCCGGGTACTGCCTGGCCGAGGGGAATGCTGAGACTGTGCGGATGTCAGCCTACGTGGAGAACCTGCGGCCGCCAGGCCCGGCCGGACCAGCCCTGCATGCATGGTCCCTGACAGCGGAGACGGCGGTGAGCCTGGGTCCGCTCGCAGACCCCGAGGTTGGCGACCGGACGGCCACTTATGCCTTCGAGGCGCAGGCCGACCACCTCAGTGGCGGCACGGGAGTTTGGATCACGGCAGGCCTGACCGGACCCATGGGCTTGCCCATCCTGGAGGGGACCCTGGTCTGGCTGCGCAGCGCCGGACCGCGGGAGTCTACTGTGGAGGCGGCACCCGAGTCCGTAGCGGACGCGCCCCCAGACGACCAGCAGTCAGCCGGTGCCGGCCCCTTCGAGGATGCTGAATTGCCCGCCCCGGACGAGGTCGACGCAGATGGTGAAGCCGTCCTTGCCCACCTGACGGCGGAGACCCTCACCCCGGAGCCTCCGGCCCCAACGTCCACATCGCCCGAACCCCCGGACACAGCCGAGGCATTGAGCGACCCCGTGGTCGAAACCGTCCCCGAGACCGCAAGCATTCCCGTGCCCACAACCACCGCCGAAGCCCCAATCATTCCCGTGGCCTTTCGCATCCCCCTGGCATCCCAGCATCCACTCGCCCCCCGGGCAGGCGGGACTGCCACGCTCTCCCCGGCCACCGGGAGCCTGCAAGTCGTCCTGCGCGCCCTGCCGAACGCGGCGGCCCTTGGGCATGACCCGCAGACCGGCCATGCGTACAGCGGCTACCGGGCGTGGCTGGTGACCCAACGGACCCGAGCGCGCGTCTGCGCCGGCCTCTGCACCAGGCTGTGGGGCGGCAACTACCGCCTGCAGGTGGATGCCGGACTTCCCCTCCGGGACTACGACGCCATCCTCATCACGGCCGTGGACCGGAACGCCACCGTCGTCGGTCCGGATGCGCCCCGGGTACTCCTGGGTCCGTACAAAGTGTCCGGATAA